>JBMYQZ010000546.1:0-4222 GCA_049601855.1 Limisphaerales bacterium
CCACGCCCAGTTGCCAACGACCTCGCTCCGAGAGTTCACCCAGCAGTTGCAGCAAGACCATCGAGTCCAATCCCCCAGACACGCCCACCAGCAGTTTCTGCCGGGGCTTGACGAGTTTCTCGCGGGAGAACAGGTCCGCGATTTGTTTCCGCAGATCGGACACGAGGCCATCGTAAGACGCGGCGCTTTTTGCACAAGTGTTTGCCTTTGACAAACCGCCCCGAACGTTGTGCGATTCGCCCGGTTCCACCTCTAAAACGACTATGAAGAAATACAACGTCGGCGTCATCGGTTACGGCTGGGTTGCCTCTGCCCATATCCCCGCCATCAACGACAGCAATCAAGCCCAGGTCACCGCAGTCTGCTCCTCGCGCAAGCTCGATGCAGCCGAGGTCTCCGCCGAGCACGGCGGCGACATCAAGGTCTACGACGACGTGTCCAAGATGTTGAAGGATCCGGATATCGACGTCATTTCCATCTGCAGCTACCCGAGCCTGCACAAGAAGCATTTCGTGGACGCCGCCAAGGCCGGCAAGCACATCATCGTCGAGAAGCCGCTCGCCATGACTCAGGCCGACGTCAACGCCATGGAAGCAGCGGCGAAGAAGTACAAGGTGAAAACGTGCGTCTGTTTCGAATGCCGTTGGTCCAGCCAGTTCCTCACCACCAAGTCATTGATCGACCAAGGACTGCTGGGCAAACTTCATTACGGTGAGGTCGACTACTACCACGGCATTGGTCCTTGGTACGGACAGTATCGCTGGAACACGAAGAAGAAGGACGGCGGAAGCTCGCTTCTTACTGCCGGTTGTCACGCCTTGGATTCCCTGCTTCTTTGCATGGACAGCCCCGTCGTCGAGGTCACCAGCTATGACACGCAGTCTTCGAACAAGATGTTCAAGAAATACGAGTACACCACCAGCAGTGTTTCCATTTTGAAATTCAAGAACGGCGCCATTGGCAAATGCTCCGCCATCGTGGATTGCCTCCAACCCTACTACTTCCACACTCACCTGGTCGGCAGCGAAGGCAGTCTCTTGGACAACAAGTTCCATTCAATGAAACTTGGCGGCCTCGACAAGAACAAGTGGAGCGAGACTTCCATGAAGATGCTCGATTCCGGTGACGTGTCGGATCATCCCTACACCACTCAATTCCAGTCTTTCTTCGACTCGCTCGACAAAGGCAAGGACATGCCGCTCACCAGCATCAAGGAAGCCGCTGCTTCCCATAAGGTCATCTTTGCCGCCGACAAGTCGGCCAACGCCGGTGGCAAGCCGGTTAAAATCCGCTGATGTCAGCCAAAAAGAAGACCACGACTCGATCGCGACCGCCCTGTGCGATCGCGATCGTCGCGCATCCGGACGACATTGAGTTCCAGATCGCCGGCACCTTGCTGATGCTCAAGGAAGCCGGCTGGGACACGCATTATTGGAACGTTTCCTCGGGCAATTGCGGCAGCTTGGAGATGAACCCTCGCAAGACTGCCAAGGTTCGCCGCGAGGAGGCCAAGAACGCCGCCAAGATCCTCGGTGCCACCTGGCACCCGCCGATCGCCCACGACCTTGAGATCACTTACGATACCAAGACGTTGCGCAAGGTCGCGTCCGTTATCCGCATGGTGCGTCCTTCCATCGTGCTCACGCATTCACCGCACGATTACATGGAGGATCACATGAACGTCTGTCGACTCGCGGTCACGGGTGCCTTCGCCCATGGTATGCCGAACTTCAAGGTCACCCCTGACCGGCCGCCCTACTTCGATGAAGTCACGGTCTACCATTGCATGCCGCACGGCTTGATGGACGGACTTCGCAAGCGGGTGATCCCGGGGCAGTTTGTGAACACCAGCAAGACGCACGAAAAGAAGCTGCAATCACTGGCCGCGCACAAGAGTCAACAAAACTGGCTCGGCTCCAGCCAGCAGATGAACAGCTATCTGCAAACCTGCGATGACATGAGCCGCGAACTCGGCAAGCAGTCCAAGCGTTTCAAACACGCCGAAGGATTCCGCCGACACTCGCATCTCGGCTTCTGTTCCGAGAGCGCCGACCCGTTGAAGAAGGCCCTCGGCAAGAACTGCCTTACCAACAAGACCTACGAGAAGATCCTTAAACAGGGCGGCTGACCCGCCCGCCCCGCCATGGCAAAACCCAAGACCCTCTCCCACCTCCGAGCCGGCATCATCGGCACCGGTTTCATCGGCCCCGTCCACATCGAAGCGCTGAAACGCCTGGGCGTGCAAGTGACCGCCATCTGCGGTTCCACCAAGAACGCCAAGGCCACCGCCGAGAAATGGGGAATCCCTGAGGTCTACGGCGACTACGACTACGAAGCGATGTATCGCTCGCCCAATGTCGATGTCGTCCACCTCACCTCCCCCAACAAGGTCCATGTCGAGCAATCCCTCGCGGCGTTGAAAGCCGGCAAGCACGTCGTCTGCGAAAAGCCGCTTGGGATGGACACCAAGGAAACGGCCCGACTCGTCAAAGCCGCCAAGAAATCAGACCGCGTGTTCGCCGTAAACTACATGTGCCGATTCTTTCCCGGCGTACTCCAAATGCGCGAACTCGTCCGCTCCGGCAAGCTCGGCCAGATCATCCACGTGCAAGGTCACTTCTTCCAAGACTGGCTCCTGCAACAAACCGACTTCAACTGGCGCCTCCTCGCCAGCGAAGGCGGCAAGCTCCGCGCTGTCGGTGACATTGGCACACATTGGATCGACGCCGTCTCCTTCGTCCTCGGCGCCAAGGCCGAATCAGTCTTTGCAACTCTCGAGACCTTTCACAAAACCCGGCTCCGTCCGACAGGCCCGGTGCAGACCTTCGCCAAGGTCGATCCGAAGAAGATGAAACGCTACAAAGTCGACACCGAAGACTTTGCCAGCGTCCTCCTCAAGTTCGGCAAGGCGGAACACAAACACGTCAACGGCACCCACGCCAACGCCTCCGTCTCGCAAGTCGCCGCCGGTTGGAAGTGCAGTCTCTACATCGGCATCTATGGCACGGAGGGAAGCGTCCAATGGGATCTCCAACAACCCAACGAAATCATCCTCGGCCGCCGCGACGAACCCAACCAGATCCTCCAACGCGGCACCGCGGGCTTCACCGAGGACATCGCGAATTTCACCGACTACCCCGGCGGTCATCCCGAAGGCTTCCCCGACAGCCACAAGATGCACTACCGCGCGGTCTACGAACACATTGCCACCGGCAAGAAGACGCCCATCCTCTTCGCCGACGCTGAAGACGGACATCACGAAGTCAAACTCTGCGAAGCCATTCTCAAGAGCGATTCGCAGAAGAAGTGGATCAAGCTATGAAACTCGGTTTCGTCACGGCGATCCTGCCGGATCTAAGTTTCGAAGAAGTTGTGCAATACGCGGCCACGGAGGGTTTCAAGTACATCGAGGTCATGTGCTGGCCCGTTGGCAAAGCCGAACGACGCTACGCCGGCGTCACGCACATCGACGTAGCCGCTCTCGACTTTGCCAAGGCGAAAGAGATCAACAATCTTTGCTCCCAGCATGGCGTCTCGATCTCAGGTCTCGGCTACTACCCGAACCCATTGGTGAAGGACGAGACCGAAGCCGCGACCTACATCGAGCACATCAAGAAGGTGATCTCCGGCGCGCAGATGCTCGGACTGCAGAACATGAACACCTTCATCGGCCGCGAACACACCCTATCCATCTCGGACAACTGGAAGCTGTTCGACGAACGCTGGCCCGAAATCGTCAAGCACGCCGAAGCCTGCGACGTGAAAATTGGGATCGAGAACTGCCCCATGTCGTTCACGCAGGATGAGTGGCCCGGTGGTAAGAACCTCGCTATCAGTCCGGCCATCTGGCGTGAGATGTTCGAGCATATTGGTTCCCCGAATCTCGGTCTCAATTACGACCCGTCACACATGATCTGGCAGATGATGGATGAGGTTCGCCCCATCTACGAATTCCCGGATCGAATCTTTCACGTCCACGCGAAGGACGTTCGCCTCTATCCCGACAAGCTCGACGAGGTCGGGATCATGGCCACGCCCTTGGAATATCATCAACCCAAGCTCCCTGGTCTCGGCAACGTTCGCTGGGGCGATTTCTTTGCGGCCCTTACGGACGTTCGCTACCAGGGACCGGTCTGCATCGAGGTGGAGGACCGGGCCTACGAGGAGACGCTTGATGACCGGAAGGCCTCTTTGCGCGTCTCCCGCGACAATTTGAAGCAAT
>JBMYQZ010000547.1:0-4205 GCA_049601855.1 Limisphaerales bacterium
ACCGCTGATGGACTTGGCCGGTGCGGTGGATTCGTTGCCGGTGTAGGTGACGCGATAGAGACCGGACTGAACCCGGCGACCGCCGACGGTGAAATACATGGCTCCGTCCTGCGGGTTCACCAGGATGTCGGTGAGAGGCAGCGGCTGGGCGGCAGCGAATTCTTCAAAGGTGCCGGTGTAGGTCGAGCCCTTGGGCTTCATGTGAACGGCATAGAGTTTTCCGTAGGACCAATCGCAGATGAAGAAGGCGTTCTGATACTTGGCGGGGAACTTCGCGCCGTAACCGAAGCAGACACCCGTCGGTGAACCGGGGCCGATGTCGGTGACCGCGCCGAAGGTGTCGCTGCAGTAATCCATGAATTTGCCGGAGCCGGTGCGCCAGCCGAATTCCGCGCCGTCGATGACGTGGTTGACGCGGGTCGGGCGATACCAAGGCGTGTTCAGGTCCCATTCCATGTCGGCGTCCCAGGTGAAGAGTTCGCCCTCGCGATTCACGGCCGCGTCGTATTGATTGCGGAAACCGGTGGAGATGATCTCCCAGGTCTTGCCCTCAGGATCGATCTGGGCGATGTGACCGAGCGGAGCTTCCGCGCCCTTCATGAAATGTTGCAGGGAAGGCAGGAGTTGATCCTCGGCCCAGACTTCCGGCACGCGGGAATGCGTGTAGCCCTCCGGCAGTTGGGTCTGGTTGCCCATGACGACGTAGAGGTGCTTGCCATCGGGCGCCGGCAGAATCGCGTGCGGACCGTGTTCACCACCGGTGGCGGCAAGCTTCTTGATCGTGACGATCTTGTCGAACTGATCGTCGCCATCGGTATCAAGCAGGCGGAACACGCCGGAGCCGGTCTTGCTGCTGCGGGAATTCACGACCACATACAGACTGTCAAAGGCGTAGCAAAGTCCCTGCGCGTGGCCGATGTTGGGCAACTTCAACAAAGCAGGATCGACCGGCTTCGCTTTCGGTTTCTTCTCCCCCCGACGCACCGGAGTGTTGTCCGGCGTCCAAGTAATACGCTCGATCGCAGCCGGATCAACCCGTTGCCCCAACTTCGGAATCGGGATGCGGAAGAGGCCACCGTATTGATCACTGACAATCAACCGCCCCTTGTCGTCCTGACACATCGCCACCCATGAACCCTGGTCTTCCGGCGGCACGGAATAGAGCAACTCGATCTTGAAACCCTTGGGCAGGCGAATGCGATTCGGCGCCGTGGCGCTGAAGGCTTCTTCCTCTTTGCCATTGATCGCCGCGTTGAGCGTCTTGGCGGCGTCATCACCGGAGAGCTTGCGATACTTGATGTCCTTGAACGCCACCTTCATCGGCGCGCCGCGATGGAGTTGCAAGCCCAGGTAACCCTTGGCGATGGCGTCCGGATGACTTTCGGTGACATCCACCGTGACCACATCGTTGACCAGGTGGATCAGGCGATTGCCCACGGCGACGATTCGCAGCGTATTCCATTCCTCGCCTTTCAATTCGGCTCCGTCGCCAACTTTCCCGACGACTTCGACCTTCTTGCCGTCTTTCGCGACCACCTTTTGCCCACGCCGGGCGATGATGCCGCGCTTGCTGAATTTCTCCCCATACAGCATCCCGAAATACTCCTGCTTGGGATGCAGATCCGCCTGGTAACCGGCCAGCGCCAGATCACCGGCATCGCCAAAGATCTCGCTGCGATATTGGACCCCCGAGTTGTTCCCGGCGAATTTGACCTGACAGGAAAACTCAAAGTCCCTGACCTCGCCACCCTGCCAGATGAGAAAGGTATTGGCAGGAATCGGTTTGTCCTTCGTCGTCTCACCGACGATTGAGCCATTCTCCACCCGCCACAAACCGGGTTTGCCCTTCCAGCCGGAGAGATTCTTGCCGTTGAAGAGAGTTTGAAAATCTTGGGCGTTGGCTGACAGCAACGCGGCGGAGAGAACGAGTGTGAAGAGGGACTTGGTCATGATTATTCGATGGTAAACGCAGGTTTTTCCTATCGCTGCCGCCGACTGCACGATTTGACAAACTATTTTGCGCAGTTCTGGAATGGCGGGCTCCATCCCGATTTCCGTACCACTGCCTGTGAGAATTCTGTTTTCTGAGCAAGAATCCAGAAGATACAAAGGAATGTTGGGCGGAGAATGGATCAGAGATTTTCAACCACGGAAGGAACGGAATTTACGGAAATGGGACGAGATGAGTTCTTCCTTTTTCCGTTACTTCGGTGTCTTCCGTGGTTGAACCTCTGCTTGGGTTGCTGCTCTGGGCCTCCGTGAAATCCGCGGTTGGTTGCGTGGACTGAAGCTACGTCTTCGCGATGACGCAGGCTCCTGTGCCGACCAACACGGTGCCTGCCATCGAGAGCGCGATCTCCTCGCGTTCCTTGGTTTCGAACTGCAGCAGGATCCCTCGGGCCGCAAATGCGTAGGCCAGCTTGACGCCTCCGACAGCGGTGATGGTGATCAGGACTACGGCTGCCGCATCCCCCAATCCGAGGCTCGTTACGTGCACGAAAGCCGGGAACAGGCTCGCATAGAAAAGGATCGCCTTCACATCTCCGAGCGTCAGCGCAAACCCGGATAGGAAGCTCGCGAGCAGGGTCGATCGACCGGGATGGTCAGGCCGGGGGGAATCCTTGCCGCGTGAACGAATCAGCCCGACGCCCATCCATATCAGGTAGGCTCCGCCGGCGTAGCGAACGACCGCAAAGAATGAACCCATCGCTTCGGCAATGGCGTGCAATCCGAAGATGGCGAACGCGACGAACACGAGATCACCAAGAACGATACCCGCGGCGACAGCCGCACCACTCCGAACGCCAAAGGCCGCTCCCCGCGTGACGACCAGAGCGACGCTGGCGCTCGGAATCGCCGCAAGGCCCGACATGACCACGAACAAGGTGAGTGCGGAGAGAAGCGTCATTTACCAAGTATAGCTTCAAGAATGCCCCTCCGCCTACCGGCACCACACCGCAACAGGGCCAAGGTTGCACTGACCAGTGTCATGGCGTCTCGAAGCAGGGCAGCAGTTGCTCACCATGCGCTGGTTTTGGGTTGTTTGTTCGTAGACTCACAAGATCGCACAATCTGCACTTCCCACGTCTACAACCTTGTCGCCCTCGACGACGACGCCGAACCCGTGCTCGCTATCCCAATCGCACGCGAATGAAACTCCAACCTGAACTGGGTTGCCGTCGTAAGGCCAAGTTACCGTGAGCGAAGACAACCGAATCATTGGAGACAATGATTCGGGATCCGTGATCTCCGGCATGTTCTTGATCCATTCGGCTCCCGCCATCGCATACTGTGGCCGCATTCGGGTGTAGTACGAGAATCCGGCCTCAAGGATTGCGCGGAATATTCGGTCGTCGCTCTCAACGAATCTGCGCCACGCCGCAACTTGCTCTACGCACGGCTCGATCTGCTCTTCGTCTTTAGTATTCACGCCGAGTTCGACATCAGGATTGCTCGCGTGACCCATAAGGGGGACATCGAGAGTGCCGCACCATCGGAAGTCGTCCCAACTCAAAGGTGTTTGATCAATCTGTGCGGTATCGCTCACGAGTATTTCTTCACAGAACGCTATGGGGCAGGCGCGACTAATTGCTGTCACCTGCATTCGGCTTGTTAGCATCTGGCCTCACCGATTTCGGTTGATTGGACAGCGTGAACGTTGCGACGAGGGCACGGTGGTCGGAGGGGTAAGGAGAAATGACCATGTCCGCGTTCTCTTTGTTTTCACCGACGATCTTTACTCCATTCACTCTTACGCCTTGGCCTTTGAAGTAAACAAAGTCGATTCGGTCGTGGTGGGTCTTGGGGTCATCGGCTCTCATGATGGGAGTCCAAGTGTAGCCCGGCTTTTTCATCTCGTCGGGATGGACCGTACGCCAGGCATCGGCAAAGCCTGCCTTGGTCATCGCCAATGAGGTGGGATACGCCACTTTGACGGGGTGGCGACCGGACTTGACGGCTGCTTCAGTCCAGTCCAGGTGTGATGGCTCGTTGAAATCGCCGACCACGAAAACAGGCGTCTCTTGGTCGGGGAGGACACGTATCTGCCTGAGAAGTTTGGCGAGCTCTCCGCCGCGTGCCGCTTTTGCGGCGGCAATCGCCTCGGTCTCGGTCTTGATGAAGGGGGTGTCCCAGTGTTTGTGCCACTTCGGTCTGATGCCCAAAAGCTGGTAGGGTTGATAAGGATTGGATGGCAGGTGCAGGTT
>JBMYQZ010000548.1:0-261 GCA_049601855.1 Limisphaerales bacterium
GGATACGGAAAGGCCCACGAAACGCATGCGTCTCGTGGGCCGGTTGGAATCAGAGTTTCTTCAGGCGGATATTCTTGAACTGAACAATCATCGGCGGACCAACATGGATCTGCAGGGCCAGGATGCCGGACTTGGCATTGCCCGGACCCTGGTCGATGACGTCGACCGTCTGCACGCCGTTGATGAAGTGCTGGAGATGGTTGCCCTTCGCGACGATGCGGTAATCATTCCACTGCTCGGACTTGATCTTCTTCTGCATCT
>JBMYQZ010000548.1:271-4202 GCA_049601855.1 Limisphaerales bacterium
TTGGCCACCTTGCGCGTGCGTTTGCCCTTCTTGATTTCCTTCATGCCGTCGATCTCCACCTTTTCGCCGCGGAGGGCGAGGATGCCGCGACCCTTTTCCTCATAGAGAATGCCGGAGTATTTCGTGCCGGCTTCGAAGTCGGCTTGGTAACCGCTCACGATCGGACCGAAGTCGCCCTGGTCTTTCACGTGGCTGCGATACTGAATGCCGGAGTTGCCCTTCTCGATGCGGTATTGCAGGCGCAATTCGAAGTTTTCGAGTTTCCCAGCCTGCCACACGAGGAAGGTGTTGTGCGTCAGCTTGGGTTCGGCCTTGGTGACACCGGTGATGGCACCGTCCTTCACGGACCAGAGATCGGTATTGCCCTTCCAGCCGGACAGGTCCTTGCCGTTGAAAATCTTCTTGAAGCCTTTTTCGCCGGCGTCGGCGGTGAAGGCGATCGATGATACCGCGAGCAAGGCGGCAGTGAGCTTGAGTTGTTTTGTCATAATGCTTGGTCTGTTCGACGGAGGGGTTCGCAGGTCATTCACTTGAAGGAGGAACTGAACGGTGAAGCCGGCAGGCCTTCCTTGTTTCCGAGGTTCGGCTCCGCCGTCTCGTGCCACCCAAAGCGCACGTGGACCGGAGAGGAAACCTCACCACTGGATACAACCACCTGTTCGCCGGCGATCACGGCCTTGGCAGCCACGAATTTCTTATCCTTGCCCGCCACTTCAAAGTGGGTGAGCGACTGGCCGTCGAGTGACTTCAGGCCACTGCCGGTTTGCGTGAAGCTGACATGAGCCTTGCCGCCCTTGATCTTGTGTCCCAGATACAACGGACCGGAGTAGACGAGTCCTTTCTTGCCGTAATTCTTGGCAAGAGCCCAGAGCGCCAGACGCTTGCCGACATCCTGCTTGTTCTTCGGATGGATGTCCTTCAGGTGACCGATGTCCGTGGTGACTGCCATGCCGGTGTGCGGCACGTTCAACGTCGCCAGTTGCGCCTGCCAAATGCCGGGCAGTTCATACTCGCGAGGACGATTGGTTCGGGAGTAGGTGAAGGGGGCCAACTGCACATAATAGAAAGGCATCTCCGGGTTGCTCCAAAGATCGCGCCAGCCGTTGATCAGCGCCTTCATCTTCTCGTGGTAAAGCATGCCTTCGCCGTTGTTCGATTCGCCCTGATACCAGATCGCGCCCTTGATCGCGAACGGAACGAGCGGACTGATCATGCCGTTGTAAAGCGCGAGCGGAGACTGATGGTTGATCACCTTGCTCTTCTTCTTGGTCTTGCGATTTGTGACCTCCCGCATTTGTGGAAAGGTATCAAGCTTGTCGGCGTGACTGGCTTTGAGAGCAGGTACGCTTTTGAACCCACTCGGCGGCGTCCAAGGTTCGATCCGCGTACCACCCCAGTTGGAACCGATCAGGCCGATCGGCACGTCGAGTTCGTTCATCAGGTGGCGACCAAAGAAATAACCCACCGCCGTGAACTTCGCGACCGTATCGCTGCTCGACTGCTGCCAACCAGGCGACGCGACATCCGACTCCGCCTTCATTGAAGGCCGATGAGGGATCTTGATATGGCGAATGCGGGGATGCTTTCCATTGGCGATCTCTTCCTTCGGATTGTTCGAACGATCAACCGTCCATTCCATGTTGCTTTGTCCGGAGCAGAGCCAGACTTCGCCCACGACCACGTCCTGCAGTTTGAGCGTGTTCTTGCCCTTCACGGTCAGCGTGCGGCCCTTGGCACTGGCCTTCATTGCGGGCAATTTCACCGACCACTTGCCGTCTTTGCCGGCGCTGGTCTTGATCATCTTGCCCGCGAAGGCGACCGACACCGCTTCGTTCGGATCGGCCCAACCCCAGATCGGGCATTCCACGCCACGTTGCAGCACCATGTGACTGCCGATGATCGAGGGAAGTTTGACGTCAGCCTTGGCCGACGAAACGAAAGCGCCCAACGCCACCAACGCGCCGAGCCCACGGAAAATGAAACGGGATTTCATGCCGGGCGATTGAAGCGGAATCCAACCGCCGGTCAATGCATTTGATCGGTCAGTTCAAAGATGCCAGGTACGCCACGAGATCCGCCGCCTCTTGGGGCGTAAAAGACTGCAGCAGCCCCTCGGGCATCAAAGAAAGCTGACCCCGAGTGGAACTCTCGATCTGATAGGACTTGAAGCTGTGACTCTTCCCCGTCAGATCCCGTAGAACTGTACTCCCGCCCTTTCGCGACACCACGTAGCCGGTGAAACTTTCCCCGGATTTCAAATCGATCGACACCGCCTGAAATCGTGGGTCAATGTAGCGCGACGGTTTGACGAGCGATTCCAGCAATTGGGCGCGACTGTACCGATCTCCGATACCACTGAGAGCCGGCCCAACCTCACGTCCTTCATCACCGAGCTTGTGGCAGTTGATACACTGCGTCCGTTCCACCTGACGGAAGAGCTTGGCGCCATTGGCGGAATCACCTGAGAGAGCCAGGATCGTCGCCATTTGCCCATCGGTGATCAACGGCCCCAAGATCTTGCGTTTACTCGCTTCCGGCACGAACGACTCGAACAGGTCGTAAATGTGCGGCGGCATTCCGGAAAGGCCGTGAACGATTGCCTTTTCAGAGACCACACCGGACATCAGATACGCCATGCTCTTCGCGGTGTCCTGAAACAGGTCGGGAGATTCCCGCCATTCCGGGATCACCGCTTCCTCTGCGAGTTCGTTGATCCAATCCCGCACCAGATGCAAACCACGCCGATCGACGGTCCGAGATCCAAGCTTCGGCATGTGTGCCCCTCCCGTAGATGCCAACCGGTAGAGCAGCACCGAACGCCCGGCCTCGCCGGGCACAATGATCTTGGGGTCTTTCATGCCGAAGTGGCCTTGATTGGGCGTGGTGACGAACAGACGATTACGCTCGAGTTGTTGATCCGCGCGCAATTCAAACGGCGCTGTCCCGCCGCCGCCGCGGCGATGGCAATGAGCACAGTTCACGTGCAACCAGGCCCGAGCCTGGCGCTGCACTTCGTCTTCCTGCTGCAACCAACCGAGTTGCTTCGGTTTCTTCTCCAACAACCCCGATTCAACCCATTGCTGATGCTGTGAACCGATGTCCGAAAACTGTTGATGCAATCCCAATACGTAACCCGGTCGCGCCATGTGGCAGGTCATACACTCGGTATTGCTGTGCGAACGCCAGGGATGATTCAAGCCGGAGATTTCAACATCCGCGCCCTTGCCATCAGACAGGTGCGCCTCGGTTTGCTCGACATTCCAGATGTAGTTGTACGGCTGCCAGTCCTCCCCGTTGAAATGTAGGATCTGCGTCTCGATGTGTCGCGCGGGTTCGGGAACAGAAATCGTCTTGGCGATCACCGTGTCCGCGGGAAAGGCGAAAGAGTCTTTGATCATGCCCCGCGCAACATTGTTCCGTTTGTGAAAGCTGATCCGACCATTTCCGGGGATGGCAACAAAGCGCCTGGCTTCTGCGCCATCCATCCACTGCTCGACCTGGATCTCGTACGGCACCACGCCCGGAGCCGGTTCTTGTTTGCGGATATCGGAGAACAAGCCGGTCTCGCTCAACTTGCGCGGAAACAACTCGTTACCCTTACTCTCTTCGTTCTTTTCAAAGCGATAGATTTGGCCTCCGTAATCAACGACATAGACCTCCCCGGCGTGATCGCGCCCAAAGCAGATCACGCGGAGGTGGCTGTCGAGCAATTCGCGATGGTTGGACATCGCCTTGCCGTCATGCCGAAAGCTCCAAATCTTGCCGGTGACGTAGTCGCCATAGATCCATTGCCCTCGAAGATCCGGCAGACGCTTGCCGCGATAGACATATCCGCCGGTCACGGACATCGCCTCCACATGCGAATGCGAAACGAGTGGCTTGAGGATTGGCGTGGGACCGGGCTGCTGATCAGGCTTCACCGGTTGCGGTC
>JBMYQZ010000549.1:0-4194 GCA_049601855.1 Limisphaerales bacterium
TGATCTGGAGCGTCTGGATGCCAGCGCGGTGGATCCTGACGTCGTGTTCGGCCAGCTTTTCATCGAAGCGATTCATGGGGTTCAGAGAGGATAGTTTTGGCCGGGGTTTATTCCATCAATTTCCTGACTCGCCAAACGGGGTGACGTTCAGTTGGATCGTGGGCATGGGCAAGACGGTTGTTATCACAGGTGTTTCGCGTGGCTTGGGCCGGGCGATGGTGGATGAGCTGATTGCCGCCGGGCATCGGGTTCATGGCTGTGGACGGAGCGAGAAAGTGATGGAGGAACTCGACGCCAAACTGGACGACGAGCATTCCTTTGCCGGGGTCGATGTCAGCGACGATTCCGCGGTGGCCGAGTGGGCTGCGGATATCATCGAGAATGCCGGGGCGCCGGACCTGCTGATCAACAACGCTGCGATCATCAATTCCAACGCCAGCTTGTGGGAAGTCGAAGCGAAGGATTTCGATGCCGTGATCGACATCAACATCAAGGGGACGGCCAACACCATTCGTCACTTGGCGCCGGCGATGATCGCGCAGGGCAGGGGGGTGATCGTGAATTTCAGCTCCGGTTGGGGACGGTCGACGAGCTCCGACGTGGCACCTTATTGCGCTTCGAAATGGGCGATCGAAGGACTTAGCCAGGCAATGGCGCAGGAAGTTCCATCTGGGATGGCAGTGGTGCCGTTGAATCCCGGGGTGATCAACACCGAGATGTTGCAGAGTTGTTTTGGAGGTTCGGCGTCCGCGTACCAAGGCGCTGTGGAGTGGGCAAAGACGGCCGTTCCGTTCATCCTGGAACTCGGTCCGGGTGACAATGGTCGGCCGGCTACTGCTGCTTGATGAACTTGAACTCACCCGTCTCCGGGTTGTAGTCGGCCTTCATGCCATTGGGAGCTGCTGGGACGGCGGTCAGGTATCCTTCGTCGATCATCTCCTGGAGACTCTTGGGGAAACGTCCTTCGGCGGCATTGAACTGCTGAATGGCGGGGGCGACCTGCAGGGCGCCGATCGTCGCTTCGGACTTCTTTTTGCCCTTGGCTAGTGCGCCGACGTAGTCGGTAGGGGCGTTCAACGGGTTCTGGCCGGGAGCGTCTTTCTTGGCGTCGTCCTGCTTGTTTGCGCCGCCACAGGCGGTGAGGAGGACAAGTGCGACCGTGGCGAGGAGCGATGCAAATTTCATGGCCAAACGCTAGCAATCACGCCTCGCATGCCAAGGCGGAATTGGGATTCGCTTTCGTCGCATCCAGAGTCGAACGGGTTTTCACTGTTTCATTCCCTATGAAAACGGTTCCGAGAAACAGGGCCAGAACCGCATCCGTGAGGAAGACCAGCGGGCTGATAAACGACTTCAACCATATTGGCGTCCATCTGATTCGTCCCATTACTCGTGCAAACCAAGCGCTACGCTGCGTCCTTTGGGCAGCTTTTCGATATGGTAGATAAGGAAGCCGTGAAGGAACTGTTGGATCTCACGGGCGACGGACTTCGTGGGATTGAGATCCTCGATGGAGTTCCAGTCCTTCTCCAGCAGATCGACGACGGTGGTCTGCGCTTCAGGGGAAAGCCGGCTGCCGTCGATGTCGGGAGCGAGACCCAACTCGTGGAGGTGCTTTAGCTCGAACGCAAAAACGATTCGGGGACGAGGAACGTGGTTCTCGAGATGTGCAACCAAGCCGGCAAACAATTCAAACGAATCGACCATCGGAGTGTCGGCTTCGGTGGTCTGTTCGATAAGGTTGGTGAAGTAGGAGAGCTGTTCGATCTTGTGCAGCTTCTTCCGGAGATCCGGGTGGGTGGATCCGAGTTGGACTTCGCGGAGGTTGTGCAGGTCAGAGCGGCGGGAACGGGCGAAGGTGAAGTCGGCAGTGAAGAAGAGGTCGAGCTTGCCGTGGTAGCTGGACTTGGGTTTGCGCGCGCCCTTGGCGACGGTGGCGACGCGGCCGTGTTCGCGGGTGAGCCAGTGGACGATCAGGCTGGTTTCCGAGAGGGGACGGAGACGAACAATGATGCCGTGGGCGCTTTCATTCATCCGGCTGGCTGTCTTCGCCCCGGGGCGGGAGTGGCGGTGCTACGGCTCCAAGGCTCATGATGTACTTGATCCCGTCGGCGACGGACATGTCCATGCGGACGATTTCCTCCTCCGGCAACATGCAGAGGAATCCGCTGGTGGGATTCGGCGTGGTGGGAACGAAGACACTGTTGAGTTTTTCGCCCGTTTTCAGCGTAGCCTCGGGATGATTGTCGCTGGTGAGAAAACCGACCGACCAACTGCCTGCTCGGGGGAATTGCACGAGGACGACCTGCTCAAAGGCAGATGCCCGATCAGAGGCGAAAGCCTCGTTGATCTGTTTCACAGCGCCGTAGATCGTGTTGAGGATCGGAATCGCCAACATGATTCGCTCGGTGATGTTTACAAGCTTCCGCCCGACGTAATACCGCGTGAAGCGACCGATGAGCCCGAGGATGATGGCGGCCCAAGCGAAGGCTACGCAACTCCACCACCAAAACACGCCGCCTTCGCCGTTCTTTGCGTGTGTGAAGTCCTTCGGAATGAAGAACAGCAGTCGGTCGGTGAAGTTGGCGACGGTGCCGAAGATCCAGAGGAACACGCCGATGGAGATACCGATCGGCAGAACGACGGCGAGTCCGGCGAAGAAGTTGTTTCGCCAGGGCTTGATAATCTTGTCGCGGGATTTGGCCATTATTCCTCGAGTTCGAGCGCGGCGAGATTGAATTCGGCGGCGAGTTTCCGCAAGCATCGGTTCTCGGCTCGTTTCATTTCCTTGCGATCTTCGTCGTTGAGATCGTCATAGCCGCAGAGGTGGAGGATGCCGTGGACGGCGTAACGGGTAAGTTCCGATTGCCAGGTGGTGCGGAATTGGTGGGATTGTTTGACGGTGTCGGCGAGGCAGAGATAGAGCTCGCCATAGAGGCGGTCGGAGTCGGGATCTTCCTGGTGATCGAAGGTGATGACGTCGGTGGAACCTTCGTGATCAAGGAACTGCTGATTGACCTTCGCCATTTCCGGTGCGTCGACGAGGTGAAGGCAGAGCTCGTAGCCGTCGATCGATTCGATGCTCTTGAGGAACCGGGTGACGATCTGCCGCAGCAGCTTCGCGTCGACGGCACAGAGTTTCTGCCGATTGCGGATCGAGAGGGTGGAACGAGGCTTACTGGCCACGATGGGATTCGTAGGCGTTGATGATCTTCTGCACGAGAGGGTGGCGAATGATGTCCCGGTTGGCGAAACGCACCATGCCGATCCCTACGGTATTATCCAGGGCGTGCATCGCTTCGTGCAGGCCGCACTTCTTGTTCGATGGCAGGTCGACCTGCGTCGGGTCACCGGTGACCACGGCCTTGGACTTGAATCCCAGGCGGGTGAGGAACATCAACATCTGCTCGGTGGTCGTGTTCTGGGCTTCGTCCAAGACGATGAAGGCGTTGTTCAAGGTGCGACCGCGCATGTAGGCCAGCGGGGCGATCTCGATGGTGCCGCGTTCGCGATGCTTCTGGATATCCTCGACGGGCATCATGTCGTGAAGAGCGTCATGGAGCGGGCGCAGGTAGGGATCGAGTTTCTCGTAAAGGTCGCCGGGCAGGAAGCCGAGGGCTTCGCCCGCTTCGACCGCGGGACGGGTGAGAATGATGCGGCCGACGTCGCCTTCCTTCAACGCGTGCACGGCCATGGCCATCGCGAGGTAAGTCTTGCCCGTGCCGGCGGGGCCGACTCCGAGCGTGACGTCGCAGGTGCGGATGGCCTCGATGTATTTCTTTTGCCCGACGGTCTTGGGCGCGATGGGAAGCTTCTTGCGGGACGTCTCGATGCGGGCGTCTTGCAGGCTGGCCAGCGCGTCCGGACCGTCCTGTTGCACGACGGAGAGCGCGCTGGCGAAGTCCTGGTTGCTTACGTGCGCACCCGTCTTGAGCGTGGTTTCAAGTGTGCGGAACAACGTCTTGCCGCGTTCAAGCTGCTCGGAGTTGCCCTCCAACCGGATCCAGCCATCGCGGGAGATGGCCTTCAGGTCGAGTTGTTTCTCGAGCTGATGGAGGTTGTCAGGATTGTTGTTGAAGAGCTGCTGCGCCAGACGCGCGTTGTCGAAATGAAGGGTTTCCTCAGGCATGGATCAGGAGCGAAGTTCGGCAAGTGCAGGACGCAGACGCTTGGCAACGTCCTGCAGGGCTTCGG
>JBMYQZ010000550.1:0-4182 GCA_049601855.1 Limisphaerales bacterium
ACGACCGCCCGGGTGGAGAAAACCTTGTGCAAGGCGGCGGAATTCCTGGTGTCGGTGCAACGCGAAGAGGAGCGCTGGGACTACGGCGATGGTGATGACGCGACCGTCCTGCCTTTCTGGTCGGATCCGGCCGGAGCGGCGTGGGAGTGGCGGCAATGGCTGGCGAACAGCCGGAATTCGCCGGCGCTTGGTATGTGGTGGAACCGGACACGCCAACACAGCCAGATCCCGGCCCGAGTGCCGACGATTGAGACCGCCAATCTCGGCCCCAATCACCGAGAAGACGACTGGTTCGTGTTCTCCAATTCCGGCATCGCCATCAAGCGCTCGCATGATTGGTTCCTGCGATTCGATATTTCCCCGCTCGGCTATGGGAAGATGGCGGCGCATGGTCACCTGGACGCCTTGCATGTTTCCATGTGGCGAAAGGGCGAGGCCGTCGTAATCGATCCTGGCACCGGTTCCTACTATGGTGACATGGAACTGCGAGACTGGCTCGCATCCCGGGCGGCACACAACGGGCCCTGCCTGACGAACCTGGACTTTCCCCGACGCCAAGGGACCTTTCTCTGGTCACACCAACACTCCGTTCCCGCTTGGCGACAAGACGACAACTCCTTCGCGGCGGAGTGGTTTGTCCCCGTCGGTACCATTTATCGTAAAGTGGTGGAACTGGACGATGGCAGCGGTTGGCGAGTGGAGGATGACTTCCTGCCGAACGACCACGAGTTCAATGGCGAGTTCACTGTGCGTTGGCAGTTTCCACCGGGAACGAAACTCGAGCGTCTCGAGGATCGACGCTTTCGCATCGAACGCGCGGGAACGGTCTTCTTCGTTGAAGCCTCGGAGGATTGGGAGTCTGTGATCACGGAAGAGGGAGAAACCGAAGAAGGTGGCGCGCAGAGTCCGCATGAGGGCGTCGTGTCCCCTTCGTTTCGCGTGGTGAAGAAGGCGCCGTTCCTCTTGCTGACGGCGCAGGCAGGGCATAAGCCTTGCGTTTTCAGCACCACCTTCCTAGCCTCCGCCGCCAAATGAAGATCAGCATCTTTGGCCTCGGTTATGTTGGTGCGGTGACGGCCGGTTGCTTGTCCTCCCGTGGACATCACGTGGTGGGAGTTGATGTGCATTCGGGCAAGGTGGAAGACTTCAACAACGGCGTTCCGCCGATCGTTGAACCGGGCTTGGAAGAGTTGCTCAAGAGCGCCAAGGAACAAGGTCTCCTGCGCGCCACCACGGATTGCGAAGATGCGATTCGAGACACTGAACTTTCCATCGTCTGCGTCGGGACTCCTTCCGCTCCCTCCGGTGCCCTAGATCTTAGTTTCGTGCGCACGGTCGCCGGTCAAATCGGCGAGGCGATCAAGAACAAGAATTCGCATCACACACTCGTATTTCGGAGCACCATGTTGCCGGGTAGCACGGCTTCGATCGTGGAGGAAAAACTTGCTGACCTTGAAGCCGGCGAATTGTTGGATGTCTTCTACTATCCCGAGTTTCTGCGCGAGAGTACGGCGGTGAAGGATTTCGAAGAACCGTCCTTGGCAGTCGTAGGTTCACGCGATGGCTCCAGCCCGTCCGCGGACTTGATGGATAATCTTTTTGGCAAGGATGCCAACGTCGTCAATTGGCCGACGGCCGAGATGGTGAAGTATTCCTGCAACGCCTTCCACGCAGCGAAGATCACCTTTGCGAACGAGATCGGCCGCATCGGTAAGCAACTCGACATCGATTCGCGTTCGGTCATGTCGATGCTTTGTCAGGACACGCGGCTGAACATTTCTTCCTATTACATGCGACCGGGCAATCCGTTCGGAGGGTCTTGCCTGCCGAAAGACGTCCGCGCCCTCACCAACCAGGCTCGCATCACCGGTGTGAATCTGCCGATGATGGAGAGCCTGTTGTCGAGCAATGAACGACACTTGGCCAGTCTGTTGGCATTGATCGAGGCATCGGGGCATCGCGAAGTTGTGATCCTCGGCCTGTCTTTCAAGTCCAATACCGATGACCTCCGTGAGAGTCCGATGGTAGACGTCGCCCAATACCTGTTGGGCCACGGCTTTGAACTCCGCATTTTCGACCCGGCGTTGAACCTCTCCGCGCTGGTCGGCGCCAACAAGCGCGTCATCGACGTTCGCATGCCGCATATCGCGCAACTCCTGAAGGAGAATCTCTCTTCTGCCATGGGTGAAAAAGGCGTCGTCATCGCCGCTCAGAAATGCGCCTCCATTGACGAGCTGTCCGGCATCGTCACCGACCAGCACCACCTCATCGACGTGAATGGCTGGAACGATCTCCAGCAATTGAACTGCCGCTACGACGGCTTCTGCTGGTAATCCCTCAAATCCGGGGCGCCCAGGCGTTTGTGAGAGTCCGCCGCACTTCCGATGGGTCAAAAACCTTGCATCCTGATCGTCGTGGAGAACCTGCCTGTGCCGCTGGATCGGCGGGTGTGGCAGGAGTCCTGTGCTTTGCGGGACGCGGGTTATGAGGTGGTGGTGATTTGTCCCCGAATGCGCGGTTACCATGAGCCTGAGGAAGTGATCGATGGGATTCACATCTATCGTCATTGGATCAGCGAAGAGGCAAGCGGGATCTTGGGGTTCATCTTGGAATACACGACGGCGTTGATCGGGGAATTGAATCTCGCGTGGAAGGTCTGGGAACGGCATCGACCGGATATTATCCATTTGTGCAATCCGCCGGATCTGCTGTTTCTCGTCGCGTTGCCTTTTAAACTCCTTTGCCAAACGCGGGTGATCTACGACGTGCACGACGCTTGGCCGGAGATGTTCGAGGCGAAGTTTGATCGGCGCGGTCCAATGTATTGGGCGGTTCGCGCTGCGGAATGGTTGACCTATCGGACGGCGAATATCGTTTTGGCCACAAACGAGTCGGTCAGGGCAATCGCGGAATCGCGTGGTGGTAAGAACACCGAAGAGGTCTACACCGTGCGCACGGCGCCGAAGATCGTGGCGGCTGAGGCGCAATCAGATCACCAACTCAAGCGAGGGAAGAAGTTTCTGGTTGGCTACGTCGGCGTGATGGGGAATGCGGATGGTGTTGATCTGCTTTTGGATGCGATTCATCACTTGGTGGTGGAGCAGGGGCGGGGAGATGTTCAATTCCTGTTGATGGGGACGGGGCCGGAGTACGAAGCGTTGTTGCAGCAACGCGATTTGTTCGGGTTGGGCGAGTGTGTGGAAATGCCGGGGCGAGTGAGCGACGAATTCCTGTTTGCGGCATTGAAGACGATGGACTTGGGTGTGTCCTCGGATCCGATCAACGGTTACAACGATCATTGCACGATGAACAAGGTGCTCGAATACATGGCGTTCGGAAAAGCGCAGTTGATGTTTGAACTCACCGAGGGCCGGGCTTCCGCCGGCGACGCGGCAGCGTATGTGCCAGAGAATGATCCTCAGCAATTGGGGGCGATGATCGGTGAATTGCTCGACGATCCGGACCGCCGAAAGAAGATGGGGAGACTTGGTGCGGAGCGACTGCGGGAACGTTTGAACTGGGAACGTTCGGTGGATCAGTTGCTCAAGGCCTATCGCGCGGCGGGAAGTTGATCGGATGGCGGACGAGAACGGCAAAGAAGCGACCGACACATCTCTCATGGAAGAGGTGCAGTGCTTCTGGAACTCGCTTCCGGACAAGTCAGTGTTCGGGGTCCTGCTACTGTTGTGGATCGCGTTGTTTCATTTTCTTGGAAACTCGACCCTGGGTTACATTGCATCGCCGAGCCTGTTTGATTGGATGGGGTATGCTTATGACAACCGCCCGGATGACGAGCATGGGTATTACATGCCGTTCGCGGTCGTGTTCCTGATCCTCTGGCGGAGCAAGGAACTGGAGGGCGTAGACAAACGGATCTGGTGGCCGGCGTTGTTTCTCGTGGGAGCGTCGGCATTGTTGCATGTGGTGGGTTTCCAAGTGCAACAGACGCGGATCTCGATCGTGGCATTTTACACGGGCGTGTATGCGTTGACCGGCGTCCTCTGGGGGCCACGTTGGCTGAAGGCCTCCTTCTTTCCGTTCATTCTCTTGGCGTTCTGCGTGCCGCTGGGGAACAAGAGCATCGTCGTTACTCATCCCTTGCGGGAAATGGCGACGGCGATCACCGCGGCGATTGCACAGGGGCCGCTCGGAATCGATGTGATTCGCAACGGCACGACCATG
>JBMYQZ010000551.1:0-4181 GCA_049601855.1 Limisphaerales bacterium
CCGCCGTGGTTTCATGGCCCTCTGGACCGGATTGACCGCCGCCGTCGCCGGCAGTGCCCTCGCCACCACCACCACCAAACTGTGGGGTGCCAATCTCACGGACCCAAATACCAAGCTCCCCGTCCGCCCACCTGGCAGCGTCCCGGAACCGGAATTTCTCCAGCAATGCATCCGCTGCGGCGAATGCTTCAAGGCTTGTCCGAACAACGTCCTTCAATCCCAAGGTTTCGAGCAGGGACTCGAAGGCCTCTGGACGCCGATCGTGAACGCCGACTGGGCCGGATGCGAATCGAGCTGCAATGCCTGCGGCCAGGTCTGCCCCACCGGCGCCATTCGCCCATTGCCGCTGGAGGAAAAGAAGACCACCCGCATGGGGCTCGCCATCGTCAACGAACTCACCTGCCTTCCCTTCGCCGATCGCGAGGCCTGTCAGCTCTGCGTCGACGAATGTAATGCCGCCGGCTATGAAGCCATCGAGTTTACCGCCGTCCACACCGAAGTCGACGCCCTCGGCAATCCCGTCGACGGCATTGGCCACATCGCCCCCGTCGTCCTCGCCGACAAGTGCGTCGGCTGCGGTCTGTGCCAAACCCGATGCCACGGCATCAACGTGGAGGAAAAGAAACTCCTCACCGAATCCGCCATCATCATCGAAGCCGGCGAAGGCAGGGAAGATCGCCTCTCCAGTTGAGAACGGCGCTTGCCATTGCAGTCCCTAATCCTATCGTCGCCCCAATTACCTGAGGCATGAGCACTGTTGCAGTATTTGGCGCGAGCGGAAAGTTGGGACAACGAATCCTTCCGTTGTTGAAACAACGCGGCCTGAATGTTCGCGCTCTCATCCACCGCACTCCGCTATCCGACAATTCAGCCGAATCGATCTCTGGCAGCATCACTGATCCTGATATCGTCAGTCAGGTTGTGGAAGACGCCGATATCGTCATCCAAATGGCGACGACGAAGGAAGATCCGGACACCTTCTTCGACGTCAGCGTCAAGGGCACCTTCAACATCCTCGAAGCCTGCCGCCAGCATTCGATCCGTCAGTTTATTCTCCTCGGCGGCGACGCGTCCTTCGGCATCTGGTTTTATCCGCAACCAGAACCGATCAACGAAAAACACGCGCTCACTGCGTATCCCGGTCACTACGCTTTTTCGAAAGTCATCGAGGAAACGATGGCCGATCAGTACCGGATCCAATACGACCTTCCCATCACGATTCTCCGCTCGTCGTGGGTTCATGAGAACGATGACCTCCTGAACCATTTCTCGCTCCTGAAAAACGTCGACCCATCCGAAAAAGGCCACGGCTTTGGCGCCGTGGATGAAGCGACCTTGGATCTCGTTCGCAATGGCGAAGAACGCGTTCCAATCCTGATCGACCGCAACGGCGATCCCTTCCGCCGTCATATCGTCCACATCGACGACGTATTGCAGGCCTTCGACAAACTGCTCGACAACCCCAAGGCCGTGAACACCTCGTTCAATATCGCCGGTCCGGCGGCGTTCGACTATCGCACTGCCGCCGAACACCTGTCGCAACGAACGGGCATTCCAACGCACGAGATCCCCTGCCCCGAATACCACTCCTTCGAGATCGACATCACCAAGGCTCAAGCCGAATTGGGATACGCGCCCGAGAACGACATCTGCACGATGCTCGATCGCGCCCTTGAATCTAGAAAGAATCAGTCATGAAAAAAGAGTTCCATCACATCGGACTGCCGACCGACGAAAGTCAGCCGGGAGAGTTTTTTGTGGAAGACACCAAGGTCTGGGTCACCGACCCGCGCAAGCACCCTTACAAGGTTGAGTTCCTTCGCTTTGAGGAGGACAGCCCCGTTACCGGACCCGTCCGCGACCTGCCGCACGTTGCCTACCGCGTGGAGGATGTCAACGCGGCCATCGTCGGCGAAGACGTCATCCTCGAACCCTTCGAGCCGTCCCCCGACTTCACCGTCGCCTTCGTCATGAAGGACGGCGCCGTGATCGAATACATGCAGTTCGAGAAAGAAGAAGATCTTCCCTGGTAACATGAGTCTCCAAGACAAGGTCATCATCGTTACCGGCGGAACGTCCGGCATCGGCGCCGCCTGCACGCGACATTTCGCCGGCCTTGGCGCCAAGGTCGTGTGCGCCTCCATCCAAGATCCGGAGGGCGAGGCCTTGGCAGCCGAACTCGACTCCGTCGATTACGTCCACACAGACGTTTCCAACGAGGAGTCCGTGCAAGCCCTCGTCGCAAGAACTGTGGAACTCCACGGCCGGATCGACGCCGTCCACTGCAACGCCGGCGTCTGGGCCAAAGGACTAGTCACCGATTTCAATGACGCCGACTGGGAAAAGGTCATGGGCGTCAACGTCAAGGGCGTGATGTGGACCGCCAAGCACGCCATCCCCGAACTGGAGAAATCCGCGAATGGCGTCCTCCTCATAACGACCTCTGTCGCGTCCGAAATCGGCTTCCCCGCGCATTCACTCTACTGTGCTTCCAAGGCCGCCCTCGAAGCCACCGTCCGCTGCCTCGCCACCGATCACGCCGGCAAAGTCCGCGTCGTCTCCGTCAGCCCGGGCACCATCGATACCCCGATGCTCGCCGCCAGCTGCCAAGGCTGGGACAAACCCGTCGCCGAACTCTACGCCGAGGTCGAGAAGAAGATCCCCGTCCGCCGTCTCGGCCAACCCAGCGACATCGCCAAGGCTGCCGCGTTTCTATTGAGCGAAGACGCTGCCTATATCAACGGCACCTCTCTCGTCCTCGACGGCGGCACCATGGGCCTGCCTCCCTGGTAAAATGTCCGGCGAATCCTACACGCCCGGCCACACCGAAAACGCCACCGCGTTCATGGCCGGCCGCACCTTCGTTTCGCACGGACAATTCTTCGCCCCCTATCTCGAACCCGGATTGAGCGTCCTCGACTGCGGCTGCGGCCCTGGCACGATTACATCGGGCATTGCCGAACGCGTCGCCCCCGGCCAGGTGACCGGCATCGACTTCGGCGAATCTCAAATCGAGATCGCCCAGCAGAGCGCCACAGCCAATGTCTCCTACCAAACCGACAGCTGCTACGAACTCTCGTTCACCGACGCGAGCTTTGATCGCGTCTTCAGTCACGCTCTGCTTGAACATCTGAATGAACCGGAGAAGGCCTTCACCGAATTTCACCGCGTCCTCAAGCCTGGCGGCATCGCTGGAATTTGCTGCCCCGATTGGGGCGGCTTCATTTTCGCTCCGGAATCCGACGAACTGACCGCCGCCGTGAAAACCTACCGCGACCTCCAAACCGCCAACGGTGGAGACGTCGAAGCGGGCCGGAAACTCGGCGAGCACATGATCGCGGCAGGTTTCCAACGCGTGCAACTCGACGCCTGCGCTGCTGCATCGCTCAGGCTCGTCAGGCCAGCGAGGTCAAGCTCTCCCTCGTCCTGGGCCAGTGCCTGCGCTGCTGCATCTTCAATGGAGGTGTACTTCCCAAGTTCCACCCAATTTTCGTCTGCGAGTAACTGCTCGGCAATTCCTTTCGTCAGGTTTGCGTAGTCGCTCATGCCGAGCAGATTCAACACGGACAATGCTTTGTCAAGCGCTGTTGGTAGCACCGCGAGGGGGAAGATCCGAAGAAGACAGAAAAACCTAAAACACTGGGAACCGTCTCGTAACGAATGGGCCAAAACGTGAGGCACAACCATGAAGACCAGCTGTTTTTCACACAGCCTACCTGAAAATTTACAGGTCTGCATGAGACCAGTGGAGACCTGGTGGGACGTCGGAGGGGGAAAAACCTTAAAAATGGAGCCAGCTGTCGGATTTGAACCGACGACCGGCTGTTTACAAAACAGCTGCTCTACCACTGAGCTAAGCTGGCTCCCAGAGGCGCGTTAAGGTAGTTCCGGGTGATTCCCAACGTCAAGGGGTTTGGCAGAAGTAATCAGTCATCGGTGATCAATAATCAGCTGAATCAGGTCACCGATTACCGACTACTGATCACTGACTACTCAGTTTTGGCATCGCCATATTTCGCCGACCTCATTATTTTCCGCGGCCGAATGGACATTTTTGAAGAAATGCAATGGCGTGGTTTGGTGGCAGATTGCACCGACCCGGACGAATTGTTGAAGCGACTTTCAACAGGTCCGATCACGCTTTATTGCGGCTTCGACCCCACGGCTGACTCACTCCACGT
>JBMYQZ010000552.1:0-4181 GCA_049601855.1 Limisphaerales bacterium
CTGGTCACCTTGGCCTCCATCTATGACTGGTTGTGTTGAACGGTTTTCGAACACATCCTAGTTACTATCACCGGGCGAGGCCAACAAATTCTTATTCTCCAATTCGGTCACCAAAGTCTCCAATTCCGTCTGAATCTCGGCCAGTTTCGTTCCCGCTCCGGTCCAATCCTCCGCCATCACGCACTCTTCCGCGGCTTCGCTGGTGACGGACAAGGCCAACGCGCCGAGATTGCGCGCACTCCCCTTGAGCGAGTGGGCGGCCACCCTGGCAGTCTCGATGTCATGTCGTTGAATTCCCTCGCGAATCTTGTGCACACGTTGCGGCGCGTCGTCCAAGAACAGCTCAATCAATTCCTGCACCGTGTCATCTTCGCCATCCTCGCCCAGTTCGCGGAGGTTCTCCAAGGTTTTCGGATCGAGCGTCGGCACCGCCCCGCCATCACCCGGGGGCGTCCCCTCCTCAGCGGCCGCGGCCTGCCGAACTTTGAAGTCATCCACGCTGCCTTCCACTGCGGAGTCGATCGTGCTGCGCAGGTCCGGCAGGTGCACGGGCTTGGTCACCGATCCGTTCATCCCGGCGGATACCCGGGCTTCCGCGTGATCACTCGAAGCGTCCGCCGTCATCGCGAAAATTGGCACCGGCGGTCTTCCGCCCTCGAGTTCGAATTGCCGGATGTGACGGGTGGCCGTGTAGCCGTCCATCACCGGCATCTGGCAATCCATCAACACCAGGTCATAGCGATTCATCTTGAACGCATCGACCGCCTTCTGACCGTCCTCCACTAGGTCCGGCGTGTAACCCAGCTTCTTCAGCTGCAGCAGCGCAACCTGCTGATTCACGGTATTGTCCTCGACCAACAAGATCTGCAACTTGCGCGAGATGGTCGTCTGATCGGATGCCATCCGGATGATCGTGGAATCCGAGCCGACGTCAAAGGGCTTGTCGCCACCCGCGAACAGCACCTGCGACAGGCAATCCCGCAGGCGATCTCGGCGAACGGGTTTGAGCAACGCGGCGGAAAACCCAGCCAGACGGAGAATCTCCACGTCCATTCGTTGCCCCATCGGTGTGAGCAGGACCAGACGCACCTCCGGCATGTCCGGTGAATGATGAATCGTCTCAGCCAGGGTCAACCCGTCCATGTCATCCAACTTCAAATCCACCAGCACGACGTCGATCGGCTCATCCGCCTTGCTGGCATCGCGCAAACGCTGGATCACCTCTTCGCCGCTTTTGGCCGCGTCGCTTTGCATGCCCCACGAACGCGTGATGTCGAGAATGGTCTCGCAACGATCTTCGTTCTCCACCGCGACCAACATCCTGACGTCGTTCAAGTTCGGAGCCTGCGGCGCATCGCTTGGCGTCGGACGTCGTTCAAAGGGCAGTTCAAAAACAAACTCCGAGCCCACCCCCGGCGAACTCTTCATCGTCATGGTGCCGCCCATGAGTTCAACCAATTGTCTCGAAATGGCCAGGCCCAAACCCGTGCCGCCGTACTTGCGCGTCGTCGTGCCGTCAGCCTGCGTGAAGGCCTCGAAGATGCGGGACTGAACATCTTCCGGGATCCCGATGCCCGTATCAACGACCGTGAAACGAACATTCGCCATTCCCTCCGTATCTTGCAACGCCGCCACCCGCACCTTCACCTGCCCTTCTTCCGTGAACTTCACGGCATTGCTCAAAAGATTGACCAGGACCTGGCGGATGCGCACCGCATCTCCCACGAGCCAACGTGGAGCGTTGGCGGCAATTGCACAGATTGGATCGATCCGCTTGGCCTGCGCCCGGTGCGACATAAGTTCCACCGAATCCTCCACGACCTCGTACAGATCAAACGGCACTTGCTCGAGCATCATCTTTCCCGCCTCGATCTTCGAGAAGTCGAGGATGTCGTTGATGATATGCAGCAAGGACTGCGTGCTGGTGTTGATCGTCTGCGCAAATTCCGACTGTTCGCCCGACAAGTCCGTATCCAACAACAACTCCAGCATACCCATGATGCCGTTCATCGGCGTGCGAATCTCGTGGCTCATGGCGGCGAGGAACTGCGACTTCAGGCGATTGGATTCCAACGCCGCGTCGCGGGCAAGCTCGAGTTCTTCCTCCGCTTTCTTGATGTCCGTGATATCGCGCGAGATCCCGATGATGCCCGTCATAAAGCCCGCGCGATTACGCGTTGGAACCTTGGTCACGGAAGCCCAAAGCGTGTTGCCATCGCGATCCTCTTGGCGTTCGACCTTGTTGATGATCGGGGTGCCGGTCATCAGGATACGCTGCTCGTCGTCGGAATATTCTTTGGCACGATCTTCGGGATGGAAGTCGGAATCCTTCTTGCCAACCACGTCCGCCGGATCCTCCAAGCCGAGACGCTTGGCCATCGCCAGGCTGCATTGTAAAAATCGCGATTCGGTGTCCTTGAAATAGATCCGGTCCGGCACGTTGTCCAACAGCGCCCGCAACAGGTCGCGCTCGAAGGCGAGTTGTTCCTCGATGCGCTTACGCTCGGTGACATCCCAGAAGATCCCCTGCAATCCGGCGATGTTGCCCTGGGTGTCAAAAAGCGGATTCTTAATGACCTGCACGTAGATCTTCCCTTGTCCGGGAACGTAGTGAGCCTCCACGGTTTCATACGGCTCCTTACTCGCCATCAGCGCCTGATCATCCTTCTGGTACTTCTCGGCCAGGGCTTTCGGAAACAGATCGAAGTCCGTCTTGCCGACGATCTCTTCCCGCGACTTGCCCAGTTCGCGACAGAACCCGTCGTTCACAAACGTGAACCGGCCATCGGCGTCTTTGCGGAAAATATTCTGCGGCAGGTTTTCGACCAGGGAGTGATAGAGCAACTCCGACTCCCGCAGGCGCTTCTCCGCCATCTTCCGATCAGTGAGATCGTGAAACACGGACAGCACCAGAGGATCCTGATTTTCAAATTCGACGAAGGAATTCGACAATTCCAATTCCGCCGTCCGACCGGAACGGAAAGTGACCTCCTGTTCCACTCGCTCCGGGATGTTCCGGTCCGCGTAGTTGCTCCGGTAATTCTCCAGACGTGGTCTGGCGTTGTCCTGGTCCTGGTAACTGACGGTGTAGGGATGTTCCATCAGTTCCTTCTCTTTCATCCCCACGATCCGGCAATACGCCGGATTGACCGCTTGGATAACGCCTTCCTTGTCCGTCAATCGCATGCCATCGGCGGACTTTTCCCAGATCGAACGAAATCGCACTTCCGAATTGCGAATCGCAACGGCCGAGTCATGACGCTCGGTGACGTCCTCCACCGTGCCTTCGTAATACAGCACGTCGCCATGTCGATTGCGAACGGCTCGGGCATTCTCCGAGATCCAGCGCAGGGCCCCGTCACGTCGTCGGATCCGTGACTCAAATCCGACCAGCAGATCCGACTCGAGCATCCGCTTCTGGAATTCCTCCCGCCGACCGGCATCGAGGTACAACTGCGCGCCGATATCATTGAAATACTTGATCAGATCATCCGGCGAATCGAAGCCGTAGATCCGGGCCAACATCGCGTTGGCAGAAATAAAACGCCCATCGGGGGTCGATTGAAAAATCCCATCGGTCGCGTGCTCAAAGATCTCGCGGAATTTGCGCTCCGTCACCCGCAAGGCCTCTTCCTCCTGACGATGTTTTTCCAACTCCCGACCGAGCGAGGCCTCACCGTGCTTCAGTTCCAGATGCGTGACGATTTGTCGGGCAAACAATGCCAGCATCTCCGCATCGACTTCGAGGGGTTCGGGATCCGCCACACAAACCGCGCCGACTACCGCACCATCCGGAGACTGCACGGAATGACTGGCGAAACCGCTCACTTCTACGTCGCCAATCCGCGGAACGCCGTCCCCAAAACGATCGTCTTCCTTCGCGTTGGTCACTTGGAAGAAACCCAAATTCGCCTCCATCAGTTGAAACACCCGATCGCCCGACGAGACCCCTTCCACATCCACACCGCTTCGAGCGATTAGCACGTAATCAGAGAGCCCTTGCAACATCACCAAGGCAACCTTCGCCCCGCAGCTCTTGGCAATCAGCAGCGTCAGCTCCTGCAGGGTCGAATCCGTCGCGGCATTAAGGCCGGAATAACGTTCCAGTGCCTTCGCTCGTCGGATCTGCGGCTCATGTTGTTCAGGTTCACTCACGCTGCGGTGCGAAGTGTTGCCCAGCC
>JBMYQZ010000553.1:0-4170 GCA_049601855.1 Limisphaerales bacterium
TGTTGGTCTGGTACATCACCTGGAAAACGCCTTCCATGAGCGCCGGGTAGCCATCCTTGTCCGTTGGAAAACCGATGACCTCCACGAAATTCCCCGCCCAAACGGGGTCGCCTTGAGGGGAATGCACCCACATCCAACGCACGCCATCGTGCATATAAAAACCGCGCCCCGGATCGTCCAGCGTCACCACCCCCTGCACCCGCACTCGCGCGGTGCTGCCGCCCCGGAATTTCAGAATTGAAGACACCGGCACCAAATCCCGCTGCTCAAAAGATTCCACGCCCGGATCCAACACGTCGAGATCATCAAAGTCCTCCATCAAGAGACGCACCCCAAGCAGTTGACCGTAACGGGAGGCGATCGACTGGAATACGCCTCGACAGCGCACCACCGCGCCCGTGAGTTTCTCGACCTGCTTCACGTCCTCAGGCGGATTGATGATCGCCTCCATGATGCCCGAGGCACTGCTGATCGTGAGCACCAGGCGATTGGTGCCGAATCTCTCCGGCGCCGGTTCATGACCGCGCATGACGCCGACAATTTCCACCCACTCGCTGTGATTGACGGGATTGGCCATCTCGTACACATCGAGCCGATGTGGTGGTGGCAACGATTCGCGCCCCTGCACCACGACCTCGACCGGATCCGTGTCCGCACCGTGCCCGGTGATTTTCGCCAGGAAATTGGCTGGTTGCGCCCGGCCCGAAATCTCGACCAGATCACCCCGCGACAAATCCAACTGCTCAGGATGTCCAAACGCGCCGATACTGAAGGCAATCCCGCCCGCCGTATCCTGTAACCAAGCCAGCCCCGCCTCGCGGTTGTAGTACGTCACCACGCCACGCAGGCGCACTGCCGGTTCCTTCTCCACCTCTTGATTCGTCAGCTGTTCGATCTGCGCCACGCTGGTCAGGACCGGTTGGGCGGACGCCGTCTCAATCGCCAGCAACGAACACATCGCCACGCCGGCGAACAAGGAGCGTATGCGTGGCATCAGGAACATGACGCGAGGATAGGGCTCCGACGATCCCGGCTCAACCATTGGTGAGCAAAGAAAAAGGCGACCGTGATGGTCGCCTTGCGAAGTGTGTTGTCGTTCCGTTCAAGCCTTGGCTTTCGCCGCCAGCGCGTCTTGCGCGGTCTCGACGAGCTGATTGAACGCACCGCTGTCGGTCGCAGCCAGGTCGGCGAGGATCTTGCGATCGACTTCAACCTTGGCCGCCTTGAGGCCTTCGATGAAGCGGGAATAGGTCAGGCCGGCCGCACGGGCACCGGCGTTGATGCGGGCCTGCCAGAGAGCACGGTATTGCCGCTTCTTCAGCTTCCGGTGATGAAACGCGTACTGGAGGCCGTGAGTGACGGCGTCTTTCGCGTAGCGGAAGAGCTTGGAGCGCTTGAGTCGATAGCCTTTCGCGGCTGCCAAGGTGCGGCGGCGGCGGCGGCGTGATGCTGGTCCATTCGTTACTCGCATATGCCTGAGTCAGTGAAATTATTTACGGTTGCTGAAAGGGAGATTCAGGATCACGCGATCCATGTCGCCCTCGGCGACGAGGGTCGCAGTGCCCAAACGGCGGCGGCGCTTCGAGTTCTTCGAAGTCAACAGGTGGCGCTTACCGGGACGGTTGCGCTTCACCTTGCCGGAGGCGGTGACTTTGAAGCGCTTGGCAACTGCTTTGCGGGTTTTGATACCTTTTGGGCGACGCATAAAATCTGACCTTTCTTAGAAAAGGGAGGCGGAAAGTAGGAGAATCGCCTTCCTCATGCAAGCGGTTTCTGGGCCAAAACCCGCATTCTCTGCAAATTCTCCACCAACGGCCGCAAAAAGCCGGCGATTCCGGATTTCCACTACAGAATCGCCGGCGCAAATCGCTATTTCACCATTTGCTCAAGCCACACGGCCCCGCTGCCGCGCTGGTAATTCTGCCAACCCTGCTCGCCGTAGAGCTCCTTGATCGAGGTCATGGCTTCGTTGCGGATCTGCTCCAGTGCCGTCTGCCGAGCAGCAGCCGACAGTTCCGTGTTGCCCCGCAGATTCTTGGCCTGCTTCTGCGCCTCGTTCTGCATCTGCCAAGCCGTCTTGGCCTCGTTGACGGACAGACCCGACCGTTTGGCGGCCGAGTAGGCTCGCTGAAACTTATGATCCTGTGACATTTCGTAGTCGTTGAATCGTTCTTCACCCAACGACTGCTTCATCCGTTCTTTCAGCAACTTCTCCGCTTCCTCCCGCTGAACTTTTTCATCCGGCGTCTCCGTCATCCGAGCGATCGGCGAATAAGTGTTCTCATGCTCCCGACGCAATTCAAACACCTGCAGGAACTCCTCTTTCGACGGATCAAAGCCGTCGATCTGGTTGCGCAGGAGATTGGCGGTCATCGAGAATCGCATGAGGAAATCCTGGTTCTCTTCCGGCGTCAGGATCTTCGCCACGGAATCCTCCATCTCCCTTTGCATCTTGAAGATCTCGACCATTCGGTCCTGCCCCTTGGCATCGATCTTCATCATCTTCTCCTGCGCCTGCGAGAAGACGGCCATCACCTTCACCTTCTTGCCCTCATCCAGGAAACTCATCATCGCGTCCATTGGATTCATCAAGGTGGCCATCTGCGATTGCTTCAGATCCGGCTCGATACCCAAGGCGCGCAAGAGATTGTTTTTCTCTTCCTCCAAGCCCTTCACCGCCGCCTGATACTCCGTGTCGATGGTGCCAATGCCACCCAAGCCGGGTTTCCAGAACTCGAACTCCTTCCGCTTCACCGGCAGTTCCTTCTTCTTCTGTTCGTAGAGCTTGTTCACGTCCGCGATGATGATGTCGCGAATGGTCTCGTCCGGGCAGCCGACCGAGCGAAGGTTCTTGATGTATTCCATGTAGTCCGGGGATTCGACCGCCTCCCAGCCGAAGGTTTTTTCAAGCACGTTCGTGGTCTGGATCTTCTGGGGTTCGGGCGTCTGCACCACCGGGGTCGGCTTGGAATCTGTCTTGGGGACCGCCGCCGGGGTGGACGGCTCAGGGGCCGGCGAAGGACCCGTGTCAGGTTCCGACTTGCGGTTGAGTACGAAGGCCAACACCACGTTGGCTGCGAGAGATAGGGCGAGGAAGGTTTTCAGATTCATGATCAATTTTTCGTTCAGCTTCAACCGGTTCTACGGGACAGGATGGAAAAGGTTACATCTCGCATCTATATCCGCAACTGATACAGCGAAACATCTGCGTTGAACCGGACCGAACGGTCTCGCAGTATGCCGCGCTCGCGGCTCCGCCGCTCACCCAATAATGAAAGAATTTCGCCTTAATCGCCTCTTCAACGCCGATTCCAAGCGCTGCCTCGACGTCGCCATGGACCACGGCGTCTTCAACGAGCCTCCATTCCTCGACGGACTCGAAAACATGCGTCGTGCCGTCCAGACCGTCGCCAACGCGAATCCCGATGCCGTCCAGCTGACTATCGGTCAGGCGCATTATCTCCAAAGCATCCCCGGCCGGCAGAAGCCCTCGCTGGTTCTCCGCACCGACGTTGCCAATGTCTACGGGCAGAATCTGAGCGACCATATCTATTCTCGTCTGATCGATTCCCCTGTGGAGCAGGCCCTGCGTCTCGACGCCGTCTGCGTGATCGTGAACATCTTCCATCTCCCGGACGACCCCTCCGTCACCGAGCAGTGCATCGAGAACGCCCTCTGCCTTAAACCCGAGTGCGACCGCTATGGCATGCCGTTGATGATCGAGCCTCTGTCCCTGAAACGCGTCGGCAACAGCTACGCCGTCGACGGCGACATCGAGCGACTCGTCCCGATCGTCCGCCAAGCCGTCGAACTCGGCGCCGACATCATCAAAACCGATCCCGCCGATGATGACGAAGGCTACGACCGCGTGATTGAAACGGCGGGTTGCATCCCCGTCCTCGTTCGAGGTGGCAGCAAGACCAAGGATACCGAAGTCCTCGCGCGAGTCGCCACCTTCATCAAGCAAGGCGCTGGCGGCATCGTGTATGGCCGCAACATCATCCAACACGAAAACCCGGCGGGAATGACGAGGGCCTTGATGGCCGTCGTACATGAAAATGCCACCGCCGAAGAAGCTGCACGGCATTTGGGAGCGTAGCTCGCGCCGTTGCCCGTCCTTCGGCATCCTGCCGGGAGTCTTACGTGCGATGCGGAAACGGAGCGTAGTAT
>JBMYQZ010000554.1:0-4162 GCA_049601855.1 Limisphaerales bacterium
ACGCAATCGGCGGCCCCGGAATCCGGATCCGGTTCGGCGGCGGCGAAGAATTGGGATTGGAACAGCCAATACTGGCGGGCCTTGGGCGCGCCTTGGGGCGGAGCGCATTCCTCCGCGGGAGATGTGAACTTGTTCCTGCGCTCGTTTCTGCATCCCGACGGACGTGTCATCCAGCCGGCGACGGCGCGCAACATGATCCGCAATCACAATTTTGGACTCAGCACACCCCGCGGCCTCGGCTTCGACAAAGGCTCGCGCTTGGGCAAATCACTTTCACCGGAAGCCTTCGGTCACAGCGGTTCCACGGGAACCCTCGCGTGGGCGGACCCGAAGACCGACCGCTCATTCGTTCTGCTCACCTCGCTCCCCGCCCGCACCTCACGCAAGACGATCATCAATCCGGTTTCTGATCTCCTATCCGCCTGAGTTCCCGCTACCGAAAGCTTCTCAGAACCGTTCGGCCGTCCAAGAATCCTCATAAATCAAAAATGTAAAGCCCACTTGACATATGTAAAGCAAGCTTTATATATGATGCATGATGAATCCGGAACTCAAATGCGCTTGGTACACGGTGATCGTGGTTGGAACTGCCACCATCCTGAGTGTGGCTGTGGGAATGACTGTCGGTTGGTCGGTGGCCCTGGCTCCGGCTGGCTTGCTGGGGCTCCTGGGCTTCACGCCCGTTCTGTTTCGAAAACGCAAACCGGCGGACTGTGACGAGCGCGACCTCGAGGTGATCCGCCAAGCGTCCATTGTTGGGGGAGCGTGCTCGTATCTGGCTTTCGTGCTGGGTGGAATGTTGATCTGGACGATCCATTTCTCGAAGGGGTTGAGCTCGGTGAACATTCACATCCTGCCGGGATTGGTGTTCGGTGGAGCGATTGTCCTCTATCTCGCCCGCTCGTTGTTCATCATGTCTCAATACACTCCGCACGCGATTGGTGGAGATGAGTGAGGTCGTCTCGAACAACATCCGCGAGTTGCGTCAGCAAAATAGCAAGATGACGCAACAACAGCTGGCGGAGCTTACGGGGGTCAGTCGGCAGACGATCATCTCGATCGAATCGAATCGCTATACTCCATCCCTGCTCCTAGCGATCAAGATTGCCAAGTCCTTCGGATTGAAAGTAGAAGACGTGTTTACCGTCACGGCCTAGAGCGCGTTCAGAATCTCCAGCGCTTTCTTCTCAAACATCGCCTGCCATTCGGGTGCGAGCAGGCAATCGCTGTCTTCCTGCGCGCGACCGACGTTCTTCAGTTGTTCTGCGGTCGGGCAGTAGTAGATGTAGCCGTTGCTGTAACCGGCGACGAAGGTGTTTTCGAACGGCGATGCTTTTTTCAGGTTGAGCCCGATCGGAACGGTCACTTCGCCGGGAAAGGTAACGAGGCGGAAGTCGCCGACGCGCAGGCCGACCACCTCAACGTCGAGCGGTTTGAATTTCGCGTCGCTGTTCCTGGCGTGGTGCTTCTCCAGCAAGGCTTTGTTGATGAGCAGGCGACTGAGCGATTCCATCGTGTGGATGTTGCGAAGGTATCGCTCCATGTCCGCCTTGTTGCGTTCGTCGAGTTTTTTGAGGTTGTCGCGGCCGATCTGTTCGTCGCGCAGGTAGCGATAGGCGTATTCGGAGGGGAATTCTCCGGAAAGTCCGTAGCGCGTTCGCAGATTGAGGAAGGTGCGAAGGTTGAGGCTGGTGCCGCGAAGATTCTTCAGGAGCTGCGCCTGTTCTGCCTCCATTGCGGTGAGACGCTTGGAATGATTGGCGCGGGGAACGCCGATCGTGTGGTTGAGCATGCGCAGCCCGGCGTTGGCCTTGGTCTTGATCTGACGCGCGGCTTTCAGCGTGCTGAGGCCGAGGAGGTTGCCGAGCGGTTCGGCATCGTGAGGCGTGCCGATATGTTTGTAGGCGAGGGGATTGATGTCTCCACCGCAACCTTGGACAAAGAGCGCAATGGCGCCGTGACCGAGATTGTCCTCAATCACCTGTGAGGCGAATCCGGACATGTCGGCGGTGTTGCCGCCGCTGGGAATGCCTTGGATCGGATGACAGGCAAAGTTGTAGACGAGTGCGAAGGGAGTGCCATTGACACGGTCGAGCTTCAGGATGCCGATTTCCGTATCGACTGGCCCAACGGCGGCCATCTGCTCGTCGGGCGGCAGGGCGTACGCGTGACGGACATCGATCTGCGTTCCGTTCTTCATCACGATGCGGCGATTCTCCTGCACTCGATTCTCGGAGCCCGTGCCAACTCCGGCTTTGACGGGCACCATGTTCTTGGCCGCCTGGGCAATCGCTTGAAATGTGAGTTCCTCGATGTTCCCGCTGATGACGCTGTGACAATGGCTCGCGTTCATGAGGACGTTCTTCGGCTCAATGCCCAGCTCCTGCTTCACCCGGGTCCGCACGTTGGGAAGAAAGTCGTTCTTGATGGACCCGATCTCCCCGATTGCCACCACGTCGATGCTGACGATGACCGCGGTGGTCTCGCCGTCCGAAAGCACCAGCGCCTTGGCGTAGCTGGGATCTCCGGTGCGGGCGGATTCACGAGTGACGTCGACCTTGGCAACGCCGGCGCGCAGGGCAGCCGAGCCATCGAAGGCAAAGAGAAGGACCGATAGAAATGCAGCAATCCGTTTCATGGGAACGGCTGGATCGTGCCGCGGCTCCTGCGGATGTGCAAGGGATTGCGAAACCCGCTTACAGCCCGTTGCAGAACTTCTCGATGCGGTCCAAGCCCTTCTCGATCTGTTCCATGCTGGTGGCGTAACTGAAGCGGAAGTTGTCGTCGGCACCGAAGGCGACGCCCGGGACGACCCCGACGTTCTGCTGGTCGAGTAGCTGCTCGCAGAACTCACCGGATTTCAGACCGGTGCCGCTGATGTTGGGAAAGAGATAGAAGGCGCCCTTGGCATTGCAACAGGTAATGCCTTTCATGTTGGACAACCGCTCGTACGCGTAGGCTCGGCGCTTCGAGAATTCCGCGAGCCAACCCGCGAGGTGATTCATCGGTTGGGTCAAGGCGGCGACGCCACCGTACTGGGCGAAAGAAGTCGGATTGCTGGTGCTATGACTCTGGATCGCGCTGATCGCCTTCGCGATCGGTTGCGGGGCGGCGATGAAACCGAGCCGCCAGCCGGTCATGCTCCAAGCCTTGGCAAAGCCGTGCGTGACGATCGTGTGCGCCTGATGCTCTTCCGAAAAGCCGGCGACGCTCTTGTGTTCCGCGCCGTCGTAGAGCAGGTGTTCGTAGATCTCGTCGCTCAGAATCAAGACACCCTTCTCGACGCACACGTCACCGAGCGCCTTTAGTTCGTCCGGGGTGTAGACAGTGCCGGTTGGGTTGCTCGGGGAATTGAGAATGAAGATCCGCGTGTTGTCGGTGATCGTCGCGCGAAGTTGGTCGGGCGTGACCTTGAATTCCGTGGCTTCAGTGGTCTCGACGACAACCGGCGTGGCGCCGGCGAGCTTCACCATCTCGGGATAGCTCAGCCAATAGGGTGCGGGGATGATGACTTCATCTCCGGCTTGGCATAGTGCCATCATGATGTTGTAGCAGGAATGTTTGCCGCCACAGGAAACCACGACTTGCGTCGGCTCGTACTTCAAACCGTTCTCGCGCTCAAACTTGTCGGCGATGGCCTTGCGTAGCTCGGGAATGCCGGCGGCCGCGGTGTATTTGGTAAAGCCGTCATCCAAGGCCTTCTTCGCCGCGTCCTTGATGAAGTCAGGGGTGTCAAAATCCGGTTGCCCCGTGCCGAAGCCGACAACGTCGACGCCGGCCGCCTTAAGTTCACGCATCTTGGCGTCGAGGGCCAAGGTCACCGAGGGAGTGAGTGAAGCAGCGCGTTCTGAGATCCGATATTCCATTTTCTGTTCCAAAAAAGCGCGGCAGCTTAGTCGGGTCGGGGACCCGTGCAAGAGTAAAGGGGTGAAAGGTTCAATTCGGCTCAGCTGACGTATTCGCGTGGATCGGTGACCTTGCCGGTGAGGGCGCTGGCCGCGACCGTTGCCGGGCTGGCGAGGAAGACTTGGCTTTCCTTGTGGCCCATGCGGCCGGGGAAATTGCGATTGGTCGCGCTGATGCACTTCATCGGGGAGTTCATGCGACCGAATGTGTCAACCGGGCCACCGAGACAGGCGGAACAACCGGCATTTTCGGTCAT
>JBMYQZ010000555.1:0-4160 GCA_049601855.1 Limisphaerales bacterium
ACCGACGTGGGCACCACGAGATAGAAAGCGGCTTCCGACCAGATGAACGGTCCCGCCACGCCCACGCCCGCGATCAGACAGCCGATCCGATGCGGCCAGCCGCCTTGGGGCAGACCGAACACCTCGCAGATGGTGAATCCGCTGATGAGCCTGAGAATGATGATCGTGGACAGCGCCATGCCGACCACACCAAAGCCAAAGACGTAGTGCGAGAAACCGCGACCGGTAAGATTCTCCAGTGACGCAGCCAGTTGGAACGAGTCGCGATTGACCAGCATCGCCGCCATATCGCGATCCGCCTTCGGAAGACTGTCAAGCGACTGTGAGAGCGAGCTCTCCAATCCCACAATCAGGGCCAAGGCCTTCTTCTGCTCGTCGGTGATCTGGTCGTTCTCCAGATTGGCAGTCGCCTCCGTGCCCAAGGCCGTCATGCTCTCCAAGCGGGCCATCTCTTCCTTGCCCACCTGCTTCTCCAGGCGTTTCTTCAGATAGCCCACGAAGGTCTTGGCCATCTTTGGATCGGAACCATCAAGTGCACCCGGCGCGGCAACGGCGTGAAACTGCGTCGCCGAAGCGATCACAACGCAACTCGTCGCGAGAATAAACGGAATGAAAAGTCCGGTGCTGAGGTCGAAGATCGCGAGGCCGCGGGATTCCTTGTCCCAGCCCTTCTTCAACATGGAGTACGGCAGGAGGAAGGTCATGTTGATGCCTACCGCGGTTGCCGCCGCGGTGATCATAATGTCCTGCTGCTTGCTCACCACGACACCTTTCCAGAATTCCGCGAATTCGCCCGTCGCCTGAATCGCCGGCATCAGGGTTGGCGCCGGTGATTTGAGCAGATCGAAATTGGGGATGTAGCCCTTCGCGATCTCACCCCATGGCAGACCGGCGTCCGACATGGCCATCTTGATCACCACACCGAAGAAACACAGCATGATGCTGCCAACCATCAACTGCAGGATGCGTTCGAAAAGCTTCAACCCCTTGCCGCCACTGTCGTAAAACCAGATCACCACCACCGCGAGGAACAACAGTCCGCCGCATACCGCCCAGGTGCTGAGTTCCGGCGACAATCCACCGATCGCCCAAGTGCCATCCTCGCGGGCAAAATTTTGCAGCAGGTTCTGTTTGATCGCCGCCGTGCCGAGGCCGAATTGCGGCAGACACCAGACCATGTTCGCCAGCAATGTCGCCAAGGCCCAACCCCAGCCGAGCACGGGGTTGATGTGTTCGTTGATCGCCTGGAACGGCCGTTTGCCGGTCGAAAGCGTCACGTAGGTGATCGCGCTGAGCATGACCACGCCCATGATCATGGCCACCGCCTGCAACCAGAGCAGGCTGAACCCACCCAGAACGCCGAGATAAAGACTGCCGCCGAGCGAACCGCCGCCCAAGGTGATCGCTCCTTGCAACCAACCGGGACCGGAACACTTCAGGAACGCGAAAGGAACTGCCAGTCCCCCCTTGGCCTTGGCATCGCGCAGGATCTGTTTTTCTTTGGAAACACCGTCGTTTGAATCACTCATATGCGTAGTCAGTGGCTGTCGTCCGGGCCCATTTCAAGCGGGCGGGAATACCGGAGCGGGCCGCGATAGTGCCAAACGCGATTCGGAAAAAAAGCGAAATCTCGGGCCTATTCCAGTCTCAGGCCGATCTCGGCCATCGGACCGGTCACAAACGACCGCAAATGTGCCCGCGGATGGGGAATTGTCAGTTGCTCCGACGCCCTTTCCTCCCTCCCAAAGAGGATGATATCCAGGTCCAACGGCCGCGGCTCGTTCATCACCACCTTAGGCTGACGACCGAACTCCACCTCCAGCGTCTGCAGTTTCTCCAAGAGTGTTTCCGGAGTCTCCCCTGGCTTGGCCTCGAAGGCCACCACGGCATTCACGAAGTCAGGCGAGCCCGTTGGACAGTCCACTGGCTTGGAAAGCATCAGGGACGAAGCCACGAGTTCACCCCCCAGTGCGCTCAAGCGTTCAATCGCAGACAACACGGATGCCCGCGAATCTCCCTGATTCGATCCTAGCGCCACGACGACCAGCCGATCGGGATCTACAGTTTCCAATGCCATTCCAATTCTCCGGGCAATTCTGAGGTGGCGCATTCCAAGTGAATCACCCGACGATGGTGCGGCTTCTCCACGGGCAATGACGAATGCAACAACAAGGGTTTCATCAACAGCGCATCGCCAGCCTTGGCCTCACAAATCACCTCCACGCGATCCTGTTTCATTTCCAACTTCCCAGCTTCGGACAAGACACCTTCGCAGTGTGATCCAGCCCATACTCTCAGCGCCCCATTTTCCTCCGGTGAGTCGTCCAAATGCACGCGCACAGAGACCATCGACTCGAGGAGGTCAACCGGCGCAAGCGCATGTGGCACACCGCCCTTCTCCGACCAACCAGTGAATCCTTCCTCCGCGCGGCGCGTTTCGACTGCGATCACCCGATCTTGGTGCCAGCAGGCCTGCCAGTTGGCATTCTCGGTCTTGTCAAAAAGGATCCCTCGAACGATCGAACACTCGCAACCAATCAATTGCTTCACCGAATCCTTGATCAAACGAGACGCCGCCAATTCGGCAATAAGTGGGTAGCTCTCAAAGATCCCTCGCTGGTTGGGAATGCCATCCACCAAAACGTCGCGCAACGCTCCCAGCCAGCTTTCCCCCAATAACCCCGGAATCAATTCAAACCCATGCTCACCCAGTCGCGCGTCTCGGACGTTCATCCGCGATCTTAGTCCAGGCCCAACACGTTCTGCATGTTGTAGAGACCAGCCGATTGAGAAGTGGCCCATTTCGCCGCGCGCAAGGCGCCATTCGCAAAGGTGTTACGACTCGAGGCCTTGTGGGTCAGCTCAAAGCGTTCGCCGTCGGCAGCAAACATCACCGTGTGGTCACCGACGACATCTCCGCCACGCAAGGTGTGCATGCCGATTTCTTCATCCGTCCGCGCACCCACGATGCCTTCGCGCCCGTGTTTCACGACTTCTTTGCCCAGTTGCCGAACCTCGCGCAGGATTTCCAACAAGGTCGCTGCCGTACCACTCGGCGCGTCGCGCTTCATCCGGTGATGCATTTCGATCACCTCGAGATCGAAACCATCATTCAAAACCTCCGCCGCCTTGCGCGTCAGCCAGAACAAGGTGTTCACCCCGGTGGAAAAATTGGATGCCCAAACCATCGGCACCTTCTTCGACTGTTCGACGATCTGGTCACGAACTTCATCTTCGTGCCCGGTCGTCCCGATCACGATGGCTTTCCCGCGCTCCGCGCACAGCTGCGCCGTCGGCAGTGTCACCTCGTGAAAACTGAAATCAACCACCACGTCACAGGGATCAATCACCGCCGACAAATCGTCACCCATGTCCGCCGTCCCGACGACTTCCAGGTCATCAATCTCTTCGGCACAAGCCAGTAAGGCCTGCCCCATGCGGCCCTTGCAGCCGTTAATCACGATCTTCGTCATTTCAAAACCCCCGTAGCCTTGAGCGTGCGTAGCAGTTGCTTGCGACTCGCTGACGACAAGCCCGTCAATGGCAGGCGCACGCCGTCACGCATCATCCCCAACATTGCCAAGGCGGCCTTGGCGGGAACCGGATTGCTCTCGATGAAGAGGTCTTTGAACAAGGGGTAAAACTTGGAATGCAGCTTCAGTGCCACGTCGGGCTTGTGCATTTCGAATGCCCGCACCATGTGCGAAACTTCTTTCGGGATGACATTTGAGGCGACGCTCACCACGCCGTGGGCGCCAACGGACATGAATGGCAACGTCAACGAATCATCACCGCTGAGGATGTAGAAACCCTTGCCCATCCGCTCGCGAATCTGACTGACCCGATCCGGCGTGCCACCCGCTTCCTTGATGCCGACAATATTCACACTGTCGTGTGCCAGGCGATCGATCGTCTCCACCCCGATCTCAATCCCGCAACGACTGGGCACCGAATACAGGATGATCGGCAGACGAGTAATCCGCGCGACCGCGTGAAAGTGATGAAACAACCCGTCCTGCGACGGCTTGTTGTAATACGGCGCCACATGCAGCAATCCATCCGCGCCAACGTCATCCGCCGCACGCGTCAACTCGATCGCTTCGTCCGTCGAATTCGCACCGACACCGGCCATGACCTTCACCTTCCCCTGCCCCAACTCC
>JBMYQZ010000556.1:0-4142 GCA_049601855.1 Limisphaerales bacterium
CTAAAGATTATGAAGCGTTTTTTGCAAAATTTAAAAAAGTGATTGTCTCTGTCAGTGTGGACGCTGTTGGTCCACTGTTTCGTTATATCAGAGGAGAAAGTTTTGGGATTGAAGATGTAGAGCTTCAGTTCATCACCAGACGCCACCTTGTAGGTCTCCACCTTGGCACCGGCGATGTTCACCTTGGCGCCTTCAGCAAGGACGGAGCATGTCAGGCCGATCAAGGCGGCCGCTGCCATCAATCGATTCATGGGACCATGCTTAAGGCTCTCATCGAAACTGGCAAGCCTATCAAAATGACGCCGAACAAATTCGGCGGTTTCATGAATTTGATCTTCCTGTTTACATCCAAGTCGATTCCAACATGAACAGATCGCTCACACTACTCCTCACGTTCACGGTTTTAGCCAGCAGCGGACTCACCGCCCCCAAGACCAAGATCAGCCTAATGGCCGGAACCCAAGGTCACGGCCTCGGGTCCCACGAATGGAATACGGCTGCAGCCTTGATTGAGGAGTATCTGGAGAAAGCCTACCCCGACGTCGATTGCGTCCCCTACTACCACCGGCAATGGCCTTCGAATCTTAACGAACTGGCGGATTCGACCGCGATCGTCGTGATCGACAGCGGTGGCGGCGGTCATCCGGTCGCGCGGCGGTTGAAGGAGTTTCGCCCCTTGATGGACGAAGGCATCGGTTTTGCCTGCCTGCACTACGCGGTCGAAGTGCCCAAGGGTGATGCCGGCGATGCGTTCAAGGATTGGCTCGGCGGACACTTCGAGACGTTTTGGTCGGTGAACCCCCATTGGGAGGCGGAGTTCAAGACTTTCCCCGATCATCCTGTGGCGAATGGCGTGAAGCCATTCACGATCAACGACGAATGGTATTTCCACATGCGTTTCCGGGTCGGGATGAAGGGCGTGACACCGATCCTTTCTGCCGTGGCTCCGAAGGCAACCATGAAACGTGGCGACGGACCGCATTCCGGAAACCCGCACGTTCGCAAGTCTGTCGCCGCCGGTGAACCACAACACCTAGCCTGGGCCACCGAGCGGGAGAACGGCGCGCGCGGATTCGGTTTCACCGGCATGCACATGAACGCCAATTGGCAGCAACCCGACTTCCGCAAGACGATCCTCAACGGCATTGCGTGGACCGCCAAGCTGAGCATCCCTAAGAATGGCGTCCAATCACCGGCCAAGACCAAGGACCAACTCACCGCCATGGCTCGAAAGTTTCAGGACGGCTTCGGCAAGAAGGGCTACGTCCCGTCCATGCCCGGCGATCCGACAGCGAAACCGATTGCCGAAAGCCCAGTATTGAACACCGCGGCGAAGGATCGCTACGTGAAGTTCGACGTGGCGCTGCCGAAGAAGACCAGGAAACTCTACCTCACCGTTTCCAATGAAGGCGGCAACAGTTGCGACTGGGCAGATTGGATCGATCCAGTATTTGTGATGGCGGATGGATCTGAGAAATCACTCACCGAGTTGAAGTGGAAACAAGTCGTTCGCGGCTACGGCCGCACGACGAATAACAAGAACTGGTCCGGTGGGCCGATGAAGGTGGGAGGCAAGCTGATCACCCGCGGTATTGGCACCCATGCCACGTCCGTCCTCGAAGTCCCTGTTCCCAAGGGCGCCAAGCGCTTCAAGTGCCGGGCGGCGATCGATGACGGCGGCATGATCCGCGGCGGCAAACCGAGCAATGCCGAGGTTCGGTTTCTCATCTACACCACCAAGCCGGCAGCACTCCCGCAACCGAAGTCAGCCTTCTTCGATCCGGACAGTCTCACACCGCAACGCGTCCCGGCGGACAATTTCGACGTCCCGGAAGATCTCGAGGTCACCGTTTGGGCGACGAGCCCAATGTTGTTCAACCCAACGAACATGGACACCGACGAGCACGGCCGCATCTGGGTGACCGAGGGTGTTAATTATCGCCGCCACAAAGGCCGCCGCAAAGAAGGCGATCGCGTCGTCGTCCTCCAGGACACGGATCGCGATGGAAAAGCCGACAAGTCCCACACCTTTGTCCAGGATCCGGAACTGATCGCTCCGCTCGGCATCGCCGTCTTCGGCAATCAGATCGTCGTCTCGCAACCGCCCCACCTGATCGTCTACACGGATGTCGATCGCGACCTGAAGTTTGATCCCAAGAAGGACAAACGCGAAAATCTGCTCACCGGATTCTACGGAAACAACCACGATCACAGTCTCCACGCCGTCGTCGCCGGTCCGGACGGCAAGTGGTATCTCAGCCACGGCAACACCGGAGCGGATTTCAAGACCCGGGACGGCGTCAGCTACCGCGTTGGCGGGCCGTACTGGGAAGGCGCGAAGATCGCCGGAGCCAAGAGCGACGACGGCCGGGTCTGGACCGGTGGTTTCGCCGCTCGCATGAACCCCGACGGCACCCGACTGACCATGATTGGCCACGGTTTTCGTAACAGCTATGAGAACTGCGTCACCTCCTTCGGCGACGTCTACCAAAATGACAACGACGATCCCCCAGCCTGCCGCACAACCTGGCTGATGGAAGGTGGATTCCTCGGATTCTTCTCGCGCGACGGGCTTCGTCATTGGAAGGCCGATCAACGCGTCGGTCAGACTGTTCCCGAAGCCCACTGGCGACAACACGATCCCGGCACGATGCCGCCCGGTGACGTCTACGGTCGTGGATCGCCCACCGGCATCGCCTTCTACGAACACGGGGCCTTGCCCGAGAAATACAGCGGCCTGCTCCTCAGTGCGGAAGCCCGCGACCAGGTCATCTTCGGCTACCACCCGAAGCCCGATGGTGCCGGCAAGAAGCTCGAACGCTTCGAGTTTATGAAAGCCAAGTCCGGCAACATGTTCCGGCCCTCGGACGTGATGGTCGGGGCCGACGGCGCGATCTACGTATCCGACTGGTTTGATCCGGGTGTCGGAGGTCATGCCGATCGCGACAACAGCCTTTCCGGCACCATCTACCGGATCGCCCCCAAGGGTTTCAAACCGATCTTTGCAGAACGCCTCAACGATCCCGTCGTGCACCTCCTCAGCCCCGCGATCAACGTTCGATACCAGGGGTGGAAGGCCTTGCAGCAAGCCGGTGAAAGCTCATTTCGTGTCATCGAGACGGTCGCTCTGGATCCCAACCCGCACATCGCCGCCCGCGCCGTCTGGCTCATGCCCTTCCTCGGTCCGAAGGGCCGACAGATGGCCCAAGACCGTCTGAAGCACAAAGCCCCGGAACAACGTCTCCTCGCGTTTCGCGCGCTTCGAAACGCCCACGCCGACATCCTCACCCTTTCGAAGCACATGGTGAACGACCCCGACTCCGCCATTCGCCGCGAGGTCGCCGTCGCGCTGCGTAATGTTTCAAGAGCGAAGCTCTCTCTGGTCGTGAATCTTCTTGAGCAATACGACGGCAAGGATCGGGTCTACCTTGAAGCCTGCGGACTCGCTGCCGAAGGAATCGAGGCCCAAGCCTGGAAAAAGCTGCAACAAGATTCGCCACTGAGGTGGACTGAAGCCTTCGCCCGTATCACCTGGCGTCTCCAACCCGAAGCCGCCCTCCCCGCCCTGCTCCAACGCGCCCGCAGCGAAAAGCTGACCGACGCCGAACGCAAACTCGCCGTCGATACCATCGCCTTCACGCGCACCAAGTCGGCCTCGCAAGCCATGGCCGAATTGCTCGACGCGAAAGGTTTGGTCAAGGACCTCGCCACCGCCTGGATGCTCAATCGCGCCGGCGGCGAATGGCGCAAGTTCGACGTGATGCCGCACCTCAAGAAGCACGGCATCTACGATCCGAACAAGGTCGAGGTGCAGGAAGTGCAGGTACCGCCCGTTCCGAAACGCCAGCTTCCGTCCACCAAGGATCTCGCGAAACTGAAAGGTAACCCCGAGACCGGCAAACTCATCGCCACCGCCTGCACCACCTGCCACCGCATCAACGGCATGGGCGTGGACTACGGTCCCGACCTCCGCGGTTGGGTGAAGAGCCTGAGCACCGAGGCCTTCATCGACGCGGTGGTCAATCCGTCCGGGTCGATCGCCCACGGCTACGATGGCCAAGTCCTCACCCTCAAGGACGGACGCGAAGTTCACGGTCTGATCTACAACAGTGGCGACCCGATCATGATCCGTTCCACCGGCG
>JBMYQZ010000557.1:0-4142 GCA_049601855.1 Limisphaerales bacterium
CATGCGCCATTGTGGATCCGAATGGTTTACCCGTTTCAGCATTCCAAAGGCGGACGACGTTATCGTGAGCTGCGGTCAGGACGAGCCCGTCGTTCCCGACGATGCGGACAAATCGAACCGGACTTTCATGGGGCAAGGCGGGAACCCTCAGGTTGCCCGGGCGCAAGTCCCAAAGCCGATAGTGATTGCGGCCTCGTCCCCGACCGCGACGCATACGCGTAAACAGGTGATGACCCGAGCGATCGAATTGAATCGTGCCGACACTCCCGGCGTGCATCAGGGGTTCGTTTACCAAGCGCCCGGTGGCGACATCCCAGATTCGCACGGTGTGATCGGCGGCGGCGGTGGCCAGGAGTTTCCCATCGGGACTGAATTTCGCAGACGTGACCGGCCCATCATGTTTGAGCGGCGGGGTAAGTAATTCTCCGGTCTCCGCATTCCACAAGCGCGCGGTATCATCCATCGCAGCGGTGGCAACGGTTTGATTGTCGGGACTGATGTCGCTCTCGATGATGTAGCCATCGTGCTGGATCTTGGCGATCGGCTTGGAGGCGCGACGACGATAAATCAGCGCCACGGTTTCGTTCGTGCGTTGAATGTCGATGCGGATCTCGGGAGGCGCTGGTGGCGGCACGACTTGATCGCCGGGTGAACGCTCGTTTTCGTGAATCGGCATCGCGAAGTTGCGTTGGCTGAGCGCATACACCAGGCGTTGGGCGGCGAGCCGATTGGTGGGATTGCTAACCAGCAGATGAGCGAGATACGCGACCGCCGTGGACGAACGTCCCAGTCGGAACATCTCCTCGGCTTGCCGAAGCTCCATCTGGCTCAACACCTCCTGCACTTCGCGAGCGGCGACCTCGGCCTTCTTCTGCGCCAACTCAGCCGCACCACGTGCGAAGGCTTCACTGGTGGCACTTTGGTCGGCACGCATCGCCTGCTCGTGCGCCTTGACCCAGAAGTAGGCGATCACGGCCAAGATGCACAAAGCCCAGACACCGGAGCGGATGACGCCCTGACGATAAGCTTTACGCTGTCGTCGAACCTCCGCATCAGGAAAGTTGTGCCGCACCCACTTGCGGTTGAAAACGCGACTATAGATCGGACTGCGGATCTGCAGAAAACCCTTCTCTTCGCGGGCGATGCCGGAGAGTCGCAGGACACCAACCAGCGGATTGCCGGGATCATCGCGGACGCAACGACCGGCATGGATCTTGGCGTAGAGGTTGAGCAGTTCGAAACGATCCACCTCGCTGCGCAACATACGTTCGCGGACGAAGACGAGGTTGTCGTTCTTCTCCGCGGCGCGTTCGTCGAGAAACAATGTTTCGCACAGACGGTCGACCTTCGCGACCGTCGCAACATCCGTATTCTCAGCGAGGGCACGACAGAACAACTGTGTCAGGTACGGCTGCCCATTGGTCCAATACATCACCCGATCCAAGAGGATCTTCGCCTCGTCGCCTGAGAATTGGGATTCCAATCCGCCCACCAGACCGACCGCCTCGCGTTTGGTGAAGTCGCGCAACTCGATACGGCGGCCGATATTGAATGGCGTGGTGCGGGTATCGCGAATGAGGTCCGACGGCGTCGCAACCCCCAGCAGACAAAAGGTCAGCTTGGCCAACTCCGGATCAGCGCTGCGACGATTGAAGCACTCGCGGATCGCGGCAAAGAACTCGTCCGTGGAAAACGGCAGGCTGCGAACCGAATCAATCTCGTCGACAAAGACGACCAGGCCCTGCTCACAATCTTTTGATGTGAGAGCCACTTCACGGATCGCGGCAAACCAACGATGTGCCGGCCCGAGGCTCTTGTTCTCTTCGACGAAGTCTTCGAATTCGTCTTCCAGGTCGAGTTGACTACCGGCGCGTTCCAGCAACCCGGTATACCACTGATCAACGGTGAGATTTTGACCAATCGCAGTGAGATCCAGCACGGCAACCGCACGGCCATCCGCCCGCAAACGTTGCACGGTGCGGACCATGAGGGAGGACTTCCCCATCTGCCGCGAGGTGAGGACGTAGCAGAAATCGCCGGCAGTCAGCCCGTCGTAGAGATCCTTGTCCGCCTGCCGCTCAACGTAACACGCGGCATCCGGGCGCAGCGTGCCGCCGGTGACGAAGAAGGATGGCGAAAGGTTGCTCACGGCTCATCGGAGATGCCGACGGAGGTACTGGCGATACAGCTGGCAGCGCGGCAAAACCTCGTTTGGCGAATTCCCGCGCAGGAGACCTGCACTGCGCAGCCGATAGAAGCTTACCTGGTCCGGACAGGGCATTCCTTCGAGCACGCCTTTCATCACCTCGAGTAGTTCCGGGTCCTGGGCCAGCAACATCAGGATGCGACGCAGATGATCGCCGTAGATGCCGTCGTCCTGGTCGGCCGTCTCGCAAAAGCCGTCAAAGGTCTGGCGTGGATCGGTGGCCAGTTCGTGGAGCGCTCGACGCACCAGATACGGATGACCACCCACGAGTTTCACCAAGCGTTCGATCTCGCCGGAATCTTTCAAGGGGCTGCGATAGCGACGATTCATTTCGGCCACCTGCAACGAGGAAAAGTCGCTGACTTCCAGCCGGGTGCCGACATTGAAAGGCGACTGGTTCATGTCGGTGATGAACAGATGCGCCTCCGTGGCATAGGCGATGACAAGCGTCAGTTTCGACCACGGCCCAGTCGGATCGAGCGCGCGATCATTGTGCCAGGAACGAAACAAGCCAAAGACCTCGCTGCCAAAGTCATAACCAAACAACCGATCCACCTCGTCAAAGGCCCACACAAAATGTCCGTCGATGTGTTTGAGCACCTCCCGCTTCAAATAGCGCTCGAAGTTGGCGTTGGCTCCGCGCGTTTCCTTCCAGGTCTCGGACGGCAGGACATCCAAATCGAGTTGATCAGCCAGAGATTCGCAGAGCGTCATGTAGAGGCTGTTGGCCGACGTAAGATTGCTGCCGCTGAGCTTCTGCAAATCGTTCGAAACCGCGACGCATCCTTCCTCCCGCGCGATCGCCAAGCCGCGGGCGAGCAGCGAGGTCTTGCCCATCTGGCGAGCTCCCTTGATCAGGATGATACTGTCGCGCTGCTGAACGCCGGCGCGCAATTCATCATCGACCGGGCGCGGCAAATAGAAACGTGAATCCAGCGGCACTGCACCACCCACGGATTCCAACGCCGCCGGAACCGTGAACTTGGTTTCACCGTCATCCGTCTTTTCGGTGACGACTTTGGCCTTCGGCGTGAACTTCGCGGTAAGGCGTTCGCCTTTTTCGGGAAGCACTTCGCTGACGGCTTCGGGCGCGGGCAGATGCGAAAGGCTGTACTTCAACTCTTCGAGCATCCCCTCCGTCGCGTATTCGCCGTCCCACAGAATGTATTGCAGGGGATCCAGAACACCCGCGAGCGGATCCGGCAAAGGCCCGGTATAATTCACCCGAATCGGCAGGATCACCGGCCGACTGTCCGTCGCCTGCGCCACATCGTTGGCATGGGCAATCTCGAATCCGAGCATTTCGCTGTTGATCGCCGCCTCGGAAATCAACGGAATCACCGCGTCCGCCACGCGGATCTGTTCCTCGATCTGTTTTGCCCACTCGACGCCCACCTCCAGATGCCGGTCGATGAAGACATCGTAGCCGTCTGCCTGCAAAGTCTGCTCCAGCAGCTGCAACAACTGTTCATCCGGCTCCGCATTGCGTTTATAAAGAACCGCAACGCGCTGGGCCTTCGAAGATCCGCTATCAGTATCCATTTTCTGTCGGCGACATTAGTCCGTTTCGTGAATCAGGCAACCAATTGCCGTGACTTGATCAAAGGTAGCGCCCCGACATGACGTAAGGATTATGGTCAGTGAAAGCGCTGGCTCAGCGCCATCAGCAGGGATGAAACGAGCAGGGCATTTTGAAACCGGCCTTCGCGCAGCCAATCGAGGACGACATCCACTTCGACGAACTCGTATTCAATACTCTCAGCAGCATCGAGGTTCTGCTCACTGGTCACCCGGACGCCTTGGGCAAGGAAGGTATGCAGACGGTTGTTCTGCCGGGCGGGATTGGCGTAGACCATCGGGAGATCGACGAATTTATCAGCTGTGCAACCGGTTTCTTCGAGCAATTCACGCTGAGCCGCAGCGAGCGGGGAGGCGT
>JBMYQZ010000558.1:0-4139 GCA_049601855.1 Limisphaerales bacterium
CCTTTGTCGTGGTGCCCATCGTCGCGCCCATTCTGCTGGTGATGGGTTTTGACCCGATATGGCTCGGGGTCATGATGGCCATCAACCTGCAGACATCCTTCCTCACGCCGCCCTTTGGCTTTGCGCTTTTCTATTTAAGGGGCGTCGCGCCACCCTCCGTCACCACCATGGCGATTTATAAGGGCGTGATCCCTTTCGTCATCATCCAGATTGCGGCTTTGGGTCTTCTTGCGCTTTTCCCCGAACTGGCCGAATGGTTACCCACCGTGATTTTCGGTTAAGGAAAAACCATGTCGAGCAATGCAGACAAAGCGCTGGAGCTGATTAAATTCAACGCCGATGGGTTGGCGCAACCTTGGACGACTTAGGCGGTGTCAAGGGCGCCGCGGTCACTCCCGGCGGGCAGAAATTCCTGAAGCTCAAAGAACCACTGGGCGCCATCCTCCGCGGCAACGGTCGTTTCGAGGCGAAGGACAAACCGGTGTTGAAGCTGAAGGACTGGCCCGGGCTGAAGATCGAAACCGAGATTGGCCTCGTCATCGGCCAGCCGATCGACCGCGAACCCCGCAGCCTGAATGACTTCAAGAAACGCGTCCGAGCAGTCATCCCGGTCATTGAATTGCCCGCGGGCCGTTGGACCCCCAATGGCGGCGCGAATGCGGTGGATCTCGCTGCGGTCAACGTCACCTCCGCCGCCTACATCGTCGGCGAACCGATTGATCCAAGAACGGTCGATCCCCGGAAAACGAAAATCTCACTCCACAAGAATGGCCGGGAGCTCCACACCGCCACCGGCGAGGATTGCTGGAACGGACCCTGGGAAACCGGTTTGTGGCTGTCGAAATTCGCCCTTCGACAAGGCATCACCCTGAAACCCGGCCAAATCATCACCTGCGGCGCGCTCGGTAAGATTCAACCGGGCTCACGCGGCCGATTCAAGGCCGAGTACGGCAACCTCGGCACCATCGAATTCACCCTGCGATAACATGAAACATATCATCACCCTGCTCATCACGGTCGGTGCTGCGGACGGTTTCTTCATCTCTGTCGGCGGCATCAATACCGAGAAGAACGGCAAGAAGATCGAGGCCGAATTCGGCACTATCTACACCTCACCCGACGGGGAGAATTGGACCGAGCGATTCAAGGGCGGACCGGTGAAGGACAAGTTCAGTCACGCGAACAACAACATGTGGCGCTGCCTGACCTACGGCAACGGGCGTTTCGTCGCGACCGGGAATCCGAAGGCCGCGCTCACTTCCACCGACGGCAAGCACTGGGAAGTAGTCGAAGCGCCGAGCGGAGCTTTCAGTGTCGAATTTGGCAACGGTATCTTTCTCGCACCCAACGCCTACAGCTTCATGATTTCCAAAGACGGCAAGAGTTGGGAGAAGTCGAAACTCAAACCGGGCTTCAAGGTCTGGGGCGGCGAAGGCGCCGGTCATGTCCGCAAGATTGTCTTCGGCAATGGCGTGTTTGTCTGCGTCGGCGAACAACGCATTGGCGTCACCAAGGACGGCCAGTCCTGGCTGCATCATGAGATCATTCCGAAGGACAAGCGCCCGGGTCGTAGCCTGATTTTGTTTGGCAACGCCCGCTTCGTCTGGGCCACGCAGAAGAACGGTGTGCTTTCCAGCAAAGACGGAATCACGTGGGACCCGGTCAACCTTCCCGATCTCGCCGGCAAGCCAAAATTTGGATCCAGCGGCGTGTTCGACGGGGACAAATTCCTCATCTCCGGCGCCCAATGGGCCGACAAGAACAAGATCATCTACGGATCCAAGGACGGGCTCAGCTGGACAAAGTTCGTTGAAAACGTCCACAACACCACCTTCCACACTGCCGGCAATGGATTGCTGCTGCAGAACAATGGCTGGGCCAAGCAATTCGTGATCTCGAAGGACAAGGGCCGGACATGGAAGAAAATCCCAGCCGACGTCGCCGCCCGCAAAGTCTATTTCTTCGACGGCCAACGCATTATCGGACAGAGCGGCGGGTGATCATTCCTCGTAGGCGATAACCAGCACCGGGCCTTCCTTGCCTTCCCGTGAACCGTAGCGGATGCCGTCGGTCGAAGTGGGGCGAAGGAGGAGGGAGATTTCGTCGCCATCGATCTTCAGTGCGAGTTGGCGCTCGATTTCGGCTTTCTCCCCGACCTTGGCGATCTTGCCGACACGGCGGATCGGTGAGGGCCGGTCGTTGTAAGTGATCTTGCGCTCTTCCCAGTCGTTGGAGACGAGGTAGGCGTTGCCGGCATCCGCGCTGCCAGGGCCCGAGGCATTTCAGGCGGAGCTTGGCGGCGATGGGTTTGCCGGGAAGTTTCGGCAAACGGAACTTCAGATAGATCATGCTGTAGGACTCGTCCTGCATGGAACTCGCACCGCCGTCCATGCTGATCGAGGTGTTGCCACCTTCGTTGCGCGTCGGATACTTCAAGGACACGTGGGAGTCGGCGCTGGCCTTCAGCTCGATCGTGGGTTTGTCGTCCGGCCAAGCCGGCGGATAGCGCAGCGACATCGGGCGCGGTTTCTTGGAGTCGCCTTTCCGGACAAGTTCGAGGCCGCTGAGGATGGGCGGCGTTTTGCCATCCTTCGGTTTCAACGCGAGTTCGAGCCAGTCGAAGATGTGGACTTTCTTGATTTCCTTCACAACGGCGCGATGAGTTTGTCCAGCTTGTTTGCGAACATCGAAGCCTTTCAACTGCACTTCCTCCTGCAGCGAAATGTCGAATTGGCGTCCGCCGACCGCGATGTCATCGAGCTCGGCGAAGTGCAGGCGCACGTCGTAAATGCCCGGCGTATCCTCGCGACCAAGAACCGGAACACTGACCTGTGTGACGCCGTGGTAACCGGAGGAACTTACCCAGGGCGTGGCGGTAGAGGCGATCTTGTGAGTCTCCGGCAGACGTTGGAAGATCTTCGGGCGAATGCCTTCGACCTCAAGGTCCAAGGGGAACTCAAGTGGCTTGGTGCGACCGGAAGAGCGTGGGCGCGGATACGCGAGCCAGAGGTTGCCGCTCGCATCGCGACGGTCGCCGGGGGCGCCGAAGTTCACGTGTAGGTGTTTGACCGGTGTGGCGGGGCCGGGCGTAGTGAAGAGGCTCCACGCACGGTCTTCGGTGACCGGTTCCATCGTGACCGTGGATTGGATGGCGAAGAGACATTGGCAACCGGCGCTGGCTTCCGGGATGTGCACGAGCCCGTTGGCCGGAATCATGTTGATCGTGCAACCCGTGCGCATCGCGCTGAAGTGCGAGACACCGGTGTCCTGTTTCAAATCGTAATAGGCGGTCGAACCGCTGCGGAAGAAGAGGAGGTTGTCGGTTGCCGAGACGTGACCGCAATGGTGTCCGGGACGAATGAACTGCCACGGGGATTCTTCACCGGTGGTCGGATGCTTCCGGGTCTTCTGTTCGCCCGTGTAAATATCGTAGGCCCAAGGTTCGGCGATGATCGTATCGCCCTTGATCAGCGGACGAATGCGGTAGTTCGCCTCCTTCGACCAGACCTGTTTGCCGCTCTCGGCGTCGACGACCTTGAGCTTGCGATCCTTGAATTCGCCGGAGATGAACTGCTCCCAGTAATGCCCGTTGCCGCTCGCGCCAGCAAACACAAGCATGCCGTTCTGATACATTGTCATCAATTCGCCGGCACCTCGGCTGATGCCGGTGCAATCGGTCAGGTCCAGCACCTCGGACCAGAGCTGCTTGCCGGTCTCCAATTCAATGGACATCGCCAGTCGACGATCGGCGTCCTTGAGCTTGGCCTCGGCCTTCTTGCGCGCGTCACCGGTGAGTCCCTTCAACTTCGAGAGATCCTGTTGCAGGCTCTGCTCGAGTTGTTCAGCGGTCATGCGGCTGTCCACGAAGAACACCCGCCAGTCGCCCATGGCAATCGTCATCTGCGCGATCTTGTCACCTTCGTACGACCAGAGTTCCTTGCCGGTGTTCATGTCGTAGGCAAACAACGCACGGGAATGCCGGCTCGAGGCGGGTAGCAATGAATCGGTCACGCTGCCGACCACGATGTGTTCGTAAACACCAAGGTAACTCCACGAACTGGTCGACTTGGTAAGGCTTTTGGGAAGGGTGTAAACGTTCAGTCGTTTACCGGTCGCCGGGTCGAAGCGAATGCACTCGG
>JBMYQZ010000559.1:0-4138 GCA_049601855.1 Limisphaerales bacterium
CCTCGGCCGGGAGTTCTCCGTCCAAATACGCCATCAACTTGAGTTGTGCGTCGTCGTTCATTCTCTATTCTCTCGTTTCACTGCCGCCAATAGTGAGGCCATCCGTCTTCTTGCATAAAACAATCGCGACATCACAGTCCCGATCGAACAGCCCATTACTTTGGCGATCTGTTTGTATTCTAGTTCTTCAAATTCGTGCAAAATTAGCACGGTCCGGTGCGCATCGCTGAGCTTTTGCATCGCCTCATCGATCCGCTTGCGCAGTTCACTCCGCTCCATTCCGGCAGTCGGATTAACTGTAACAACGGGCATCTGACGTTCCACCCCGCCCAGCTCTTCATCTAATTGTTCAATACTTTCGGCCCTTTTGCGCTTATGCCGGCGGATTTGGTCGAGGCAGAGATTAATGACGATCCGGGTCATCCAAGTGGCAAAGCTGGAATCCCCCTGAAATTGCTTCAGGCGCTGCCAGGCCTTGATCCAAGCCTCTTGGGACAGATCGAGCGCCTCGTCCTCATTGCGCATCATGGAGAAGGCGCGGGCGTAGATCTTGTCTCGATGTCGCGCAATCAGCTCCTCAAAGGCCTCGGCATCCTGGTCCTGGGACCACTTGACAAGGGCTTTGTCGTCAGATTCTGGATAATCGCGCTTTTTTGGCATGCTTCGCTGACAGTCCCTATCCCTGCCAATTCATGGCGGTAGTTGCAATCCCTTTGTAAAATCCGGTCAGGGAACCACGATATCCAATCACAACTTCCCTTTCGTGCTGGGAAGTTGGCCGGCGATCCGGGGATCGTGCTGGCAGGCAAAATCGGTGGCCTTGGCCCAGGCCTTGAAAAGTCCTTCCACGACATGATGCGGCTCCTCGCCATAGAGGAGTTCGAGGTGGAGATTGCAGCGCGCGGCGTTCGTGAAGCCTTGGAAGAATTCGCGCGCGAGGCCGAATCGGAACGAGGACGACATGTCCTGGTGCCGTTCTTCGTCCGAGATCTTCTTGTGGGAGAGTTTATCGAGCTTGCGCCAGACGAGGTAAGGCCGGCCGCTGAAATCGATCACGCAACGCGTGAGACATTCATCCATGGGCAAGTAAGCCTCGCCCGTGAAGGGATTCCGTGGATGAAACCCGTTGCCGTACCGACGAATTCCTTTCTTGTCGCCCAAGGCTTGGACGAAGGCATCTCCAAGTGCGATGCCGCAATCCTCGACCGTGTGGTGCGCATCGATCTCGATGTCGCCGTTACACTTGAGATTGAGGTCGACCACCGAGTGCTTGGCGAAGAGCGTCAGCATGTGGTCGAAGAACGGGATTCGAGTGTCGATCTTCGACTTACCCTTGCCATCAATGTTGAGCTTGATGGAGATCTTGGTCTCGTTCGTGTTGCGACGAATTGTGGCCTGACGCTTCATTCGATGACGGGGAGTCTAGAGCGGGTGGTGAGAAAAACAAAAGCGGATTAACCACAAAGACACCAAGAGCACGAAGACGGAGAGGTCTAATACCTCGGTAGATCCGGATCGACCTGCGTGGACCAGGCGTCGATGCCGCCGGAGAGGTTTGTCAGTTTCTCAAAGCCCTGGGTGCGCAGCCAGCCGATGGCGTGGGCACTGCGGATTCCGTGGTGGCAGTAGACAACGACGTCCTCGCTCTTCCAATCATCCAACTCGGCGGCGCGTTCGGGAATTTGACCGAGAGGGATGAGCTTGGCTTCGGGCAGCGCAGCGATGGCAAACTCCTCCGGTTGCCGGACATCCAGCAGGCGCGGGGGCTCGTTCGACTTGAGTCGTTCGGCCAATTCCGAAGCGGAAATGGCGGACATCAGTCGAGGCTGGCAAGAAAGCGTTCAGCGTCAATCGCAGCAGCACATCCCATTCCCGCAGCCGTGATGGCCTGGCGGTAGACGTTGTCTGAGCAATCGCCAGCGACGTAGACGCCTTCGACGTTGGTCCGGGAGCCTTCGGTGCGCTTGATGTAGCCGGCGTCATCCATGTCGATCACACCCTTGAACAGCTGGGTGTTCGGCACGTGGCCGATGGCGATGAAAACACCGGCGCAATCAATCGTGGTTTCCTCGTCGGTCTTGAGGTTCTTCACCCTCACTCCGGTGACTCTCTCTTCGCCGAGAACGTCAGTGACGACAGAGTCCCAGACGGGCTCAATCTTTTCGTTCGCGAGCGTGCGTTCGGCCATGATCTTCGAAGCCCGCAGCGTGTCGCGGCGGTGAATGAGGTGAACTTTGGATCCGAAGCGGGTGAGGTAGGTTGCTTCTTCGCAGGCGGAATCGCCGCCGCCGATCACCACGAGCGGTTTGTCCCGGAACATGGGCAGGGCACCATCACAAGTGGCGCAGTAGGTGACGCCCTTGTTTTCCAGGCGGGCCTCGTTGTCCAAGCCGAGATGACGATGGCCGGCACCGGTGGCGATGATCAGGGTCTGGGCTTCAATCTCTTCCTTGCCGATGGTCAGCTTGAACGGGCGGCTGCTCAGGTCCACCTTGTCCACCATGCTGCCGAATTTGACTTCAGTACCGAAGCGTTCGGCCTGCTTCTGCAGCTTCATCATCAGCTCGGTACCGTCAATTCCCTCCGGCCAGCCCGGGAAGTTCTCCACGATCGAGGTCGTCGTCAGCAAACCGCCCGGCATCATGCCCGTCACGACGACCGGCTTGAGATTGGCGCGGGCGGTGTAGAGCGCCGCCGTCCAGCCGGCGCAACCTGATCCGATAATCACTACCTGTTCCATATAAGTGCGGCGAACCGTAGGTGGCATGATTTGGGTTGGCAAGATCCCGGCGGGGATTGGGGATAAGTTCCGCTTCCTTGATTGATCCGCCGATTAAACCCGCGTAGAAACCCGTCCTAATCATCCGCATGCGAAGATTCATCCAACCATTCGCCATTTCGATCGGCATCGGACTTCTGACACCAGGCTGCCGGCAGCCGGAACCGATCGGCCAACCGCAGACGAAATCGGTTTCGATCGCCTTGGATCAATCCAAGCTCGCCGAAGTCGACGAGGAGATCAACGAGGCCATCACGGAAGGCAAATGCCCCGGAGGTGTCCTGCTCTTCGATCACAAGGGAGAACAGGTGTTGCGAACGTACGGCAATCGGGCACTCGTTCCGGCGGTGGAGCCGGCGACAGCCGACACCATTTACGACATGGCCTCGCTCACCAAGGTGGTCGCCACCGCTCCGGCCATCTTGAAACTCATCGAACAAGGCAAGCTCGCGCTCGATGACAAAGTGCAGCAGCACATCGCCGAATTCAAAGGTGACGGGAAAGAGGAGATCATCGTTCGCCAACTGGTCGCGCACACCTCCGGCTTGCGACCGGGACTGGGTCGTCGTCCGGAGTGGAAGGGCGCGGCGAAAGCCATCGAATTTGCCTGTGGAGAGAAACTCCAGACCCCGCCGGACACGAAGTTCCGATACAGCGACATCAATTACATTTTGCTGGGGGAGATCGTCCGCCGGGTTTCCGGAGAGGATCTACACGCGTTCACTCAACGCGAACTCTACGGCCCGATGAAGATGACAGACACCGGCTTTCTTCCCGATCCCAAGCTGAAGCCTCGCATCGCCCCGACTGAACAACTGGGCGCCACCAACATTCTCCGCGGCATCGTGCATGACCCGACTTCGCGGCGGATGGAAGGCATCGCCGGGCACGCCGGACTGTTCAGCACCGCCGCCGATCTCGCCCGCTATGTGAAGATGATCCTGAACCAAGGCACGATCGATGGCGTGCAGGTCTTCAAGCCGGAAAGCATCAAACTCATGACCGAGTGGCAGACGCCAAACACCATCAATGAAGTTCGTGGACTTGGTTGGGACATCGACACGGCCTACAGCAGTCCACGCGGAAAACTCTTTCCCGGCGGCTCCTTTGGTCACACCGGTTGGACGGGCACTTCGATCTGGATCGATCCCTACTCTCGTTCGTTCTTCATCTTTCTTTCCAATCGCAATCACCCGAAAGGCGGTGCGGTCGTTCCCTTGCGCAAACGCATCAGCACGCTCCTCGCGGAATCCATTCCGAACGGTGATGTCTATTTTGGACTGAGTTCGTACCTGCCGAATTTCCCGGTGAAGGAAAAGCTGGCCTCCAAGAAAGTTCTCAACGGCATCGACGTTTTGA
>JBMYQZ010000560.1:0-4103 GCA_049601855.1 Limisphaerales bacterium
CCGGCTGTCCGATCATTCCAGTGACCTACAATCTGGGCTGGAAGAAGGAGTTGAGGAGCTGGGACCGTTTTCAAATTCCGATGCCTTTCACCCACTGTGACGTGCGACTCGGGAAGCCGATTGAAGTGCCGCGCAGGTTATCGGAGGAAGGGTTGGAGGAGATTCGTGCTTCGTTGGAGAAGACGATGCGGGAGTTGACTGTCGACGATTGAATTGCGCTGGGTGTGACCCGGACATACGGTTGAGCGAGAATCCATCGTGGGAGACGAAGTCCAAACTGAAGTCGAATCGGGAAGCTGGGTTCCCGAGGTTTTCGCGGCGGCGGGCGTGACCGATGACATGTCCGTGGAGGAAATCCTCGAACGCACGGACGAGGTTGCCAACACGATGGCTCCGAACACCAAGCGCCGTGGGACGGGCCTGGTGCTGATTGAAGGGGTTGCGGTGATCTTGCCCGTAGTGTGGTTGTTGCGGAGGCCCTTGGACATATCGCCAATCCTGGCGGCGACGGCGGGTTTGTTGAGCCCCGCGTTGGTGATCGCCTTCAGCTGGTGGTATCGCTGGCAGGGAGTTTCCCGTGTGTGGGCAAGGGCGCGACTGGTGGCCGAAACCTGTCGCTCTTTCATCGCCACCAAACATTTTGACGTACAACCGGCGATCCGGATGGGACGGGTCATTCCTGCGCTCGCGCCCCTTGGCGGAACGGATGCAAACAGAGATCGGCGAGAATGACGGTCATCCGGAGACGTACATCAAGGAACGTATCCGCGATCAAAAGTCCCATTACGAAAAGAAGCGCGAACAGGCCGAGGAAAGCCGGCATCAACTCACCCGTTGGAGCGCGCGCTTGATGGACCTGGGCGTTGCGGTGGGGGCCAGCGGATTCGTAATGGCCTTGCATCCGGATTCGAACGACTGGCTGAACCGGCTCGGTGGCGCGTGGGCGGATCTGTTGTTTGGCATTGCGGGACTTTCACTGCCGCTGGGCCTGCTGATGCTGCAATCGCTCCGCATGATCGGCCAATCGACGCGGCGCACGGCGCGTTACACGCAACAGATCCTCGTGTTGGCTGAAACGGATCGGATGTTGCGTGAATTGGACAAGCCGGAGGCGCAGATCAACGAGGTGATCCGCCGCACGGAGATGGCGTTGCTGTCCGAAGTGATGGAGTGGTAATTTCAGATAGAAGCTTCGGAAGACTTGTACGAAATCCGCCGCGTAAGGGTTTCGCAGGTGAGTGCCGAGGAAGTGAAGGCGCCGCCGAAGGGTTTCATGGGGAACGCGCTGGGTTTCCTGGGAACGTATTCCGAACTCTTGTTGCGCTTGACCGTCCGGCGTCTGATCTGGGCGGTGGCGGCAGTGACGCTGACTTTGCTCTACGTGAATTCGAAGGAACCGAGCCGGCCGGCGAATCTAAGTCAGTTGCGCGAATTCGCCCGACTGCTCACGCCTGCAGGTGAGACCTTTGAGGGAAACAACATCGCCGGGGCTCACGGCACGATGGTGATCGTGCACGGCATGCGCGACGGCTGGGTGCCCCGTGAAGGTGACGGGCCGCATTGGACGACCGGGATCTTCAACGCCGTCCGCGAACGGACGGGTGTGCAGGCGCCGCAGATGATCGTCGTGGATTGGCATGAACTGTCCCGCCCTTCCGACGCCTTGCCGGGCACGGATCTGTTTCCGCAATTCCGCATCATTGAAGACGTCGCCGGGATCAAACCACAGGCGCAGGAGATTGGCGGTTTTTTGGGAATGCGTCTGATCCGGCTGATCGAGGAAGGCGTCATTGCGAGGGACAAGCCCCTGCATTTGATCGGCCATAGCGCGGGCGGTTTTGTCGGCTCCCGGGCCGCGATCGTGATGGACGCGATGAAGCGCGCGCCGGAGAAACTGCACGTCACGATCCTTGATACGCCGTTTCCCGGTCGTGAAATCACGCATCTCTTGCCGAAGATCTGTCGCGCCGAGTTTTACGCCTCGTCAAGCTACGTGAACGTCGAGAAGGAAAACGTGGATCCGCAACTGCACTTCGTCCGTCTGAAGATCCCGGATCTCACCTCCTTCAACGAAGAGCATTCCTACGCCTGGTTCTCGTATCGCGAACACATCTTGAAGGAAGGATTTGATCGGTCACCCTTCGCCCCGAAACAGTAAGCCATGTCCACCGCCACCACCCAAGCCGTCGAGGCCCTGATCGCGTCGCTGAAAGATCCGGCGCAGACCAATTGTTCGGACGTGATGCAGGAGTTCACCCTGCACGCGGCCGGAACTGATCCCGATCAACGCATCCCGTTGGAATTGTGCCGCCGCTTTGTCGTGACGCTGCTCGACGTGGAAGCGCCCTTCCTGGCCGCCGAGGCGGCGTCAATGGCGCTGAAACTTTGGCCCGAAGACCGCGAGCTGGAACGCGCGCGGGCCGGTGCCTTGGTGGAGTCCAAGGCCTTGAGCCGGGCGATTGATTTCCTGAAGGAAGTGCTGCAACGAAACGAGGGCGACCAGGAATTTCTCGGCCGACTGGCCCGGGCATACAAGGACTGGGGCCTGGCGAGTGCGGGCGAGAAACGGGCGGAGCGTTTGAACGAGGCGATCCGGATTTACCGCGCCGTCTTTGAAGAGCACCAGACTCATTGGCACGGGATCAATCTCGCGACCGTGAACCTGATCAACGGTGATGACCGGGCGGCGTACGAAACCGCCGCCAAGGTTGCCAAGATCTGTCGCGTGAAACTCGAGGGCACGCAGCCTGGTTCCAGCGACACCTATTGGTTGTTCGCCACGCTGGGCGAAGCGGCGATCATCCAGCGCAAGCTCACGGAAGCCCGGGATCACTATCGCGAGGCGGTGGAGCTGGCGCAATTGAATCGGCTTCCCTTGCGCGACCTGAACTCCACGCGGCGCCAAGCCATGCTGCTGGCACGTCACCTGCGTGATGCGGGGGAGATCGAAGACGAGACCGTGCAGTCCATTCGTCGGTGTTTTCCCGTTCCCTTCGTGGCGATGCATGTCGGTCACATGATCGACCAGCCGAACCGGACGGAGCCGCGTTTCATGCCAGCCATGGAGGCGGGGGTGAAGCGCCGCCTGCTCGAACTGTTGCCGGAGGATGGCCCGTTGTTTGGCTACAGCGCGCCGGCTTGCGGGGCGGACATCCTGTTCTTGGAAGCGGTGCAGGAACGCGGTGGTGCGACCTATGTCGTGTTGCCTTACGATCGGGAGCAGTTCAAACGCGATTGTGTGTCCTTTGCCGGCGCGGACTGGGGCGAGCGTTTCGACCAGGTGATGACGAACGCCACGGAGATCATCGAAGGCTCCCGGCATCGTCGTACAATGAGCGTGGTGGCGTTGGACTATGCCAACCGCCTGATCACCGGCATGGCCGTGCAACACGCCGACCGCCTCGACGTACGCCCCAAACCGATCGCCGTGTGGGATGGCGTGCCAGGTGCCGGCATTGGCGGCACGGCTTTGCAGGTGAACTGGTGGGAACAGGGGCTCAATCTTCGCGTGAAGAAACCGCATCCGGACTTCAGCAAGGGGGAGGTGGTGAACGAATCCCCCGCCGCCCGACCGCAGATGGGCTTGGGCGATGGATCCGAGGGCCAACAAATCCGGGCCATCCTTTTCGGCGATGTGCGCAATTTCTCGAAACTCTACGAAGAAGAGGTACCAAACTTCGTGGAGAGCTTTTACTATCCGATCTGTGCGGTGGCTTCCGTGTCGCCGGACCGACCGATCGTGATGGAGACGCGCGGCGACGGTTTCTTCTTCGCCTTCGACGACCTGGGCAAGGCCGGACGATTTGCGCTCAGCCTGCGTGACCGGCTGCGTGGCATCGCTTGGGAAGCGCACGGCTTGCCGAAGGACATTTCGCTGCGCATGGGTTTGCATGCCGGTCCGATTCTCAGCCTGCTCTGCCCGTTCACCCGGCGGGAAACGTTCTACGGCCAACACGTCAATTATGCAGCGCGCCTCGAACCCTGCGCCCTGCCCGGAGAGATTTACACCACCCGTGAATACGCCGCGCTCGTCGCGGCGGAAGGCATCAGCGAGTTTCGCATCGAACCAGTCGGTCGCGTGCCCTTGCCCAAGCAATACGGCA
>JBMYQZ010000561.1:0-4102 GCA_049601855.1 Limisphaerales bacterium
GTTGGTCATGAACCTGATGGAGGTTGAACACGGACGATTCTTCACCGAACTGGAAGATCACGAAGCCCGGAATGTCTGCGTGATTGGCTCAAGTATCCGCGACGAACTGTGGGGCAAACCGGAGGAGACGGGGCGTGAGGTCATTCCGATCGGTGAGGAGATTTCGATCAATCGTCAGCCCTTCAAAATCGTTGGCATGTATCGCTATTACGAAAGCGACGTGGAGAAGAAGGAGAAGGAACTGGCCGCGAATAAGAAAGATGATTCTGGTCCCAAGCGGCGAAAAGGGTGGGGCGGATCTCGGGCAACGTATGCGTTCTACCATAAGAACAACGTTGTCCACATCCCGCTGAACACTGCCTGGCTTCGGTTTCGCACGGCGTCGGGTGATAACGGTGAACCTGAGCCACGCCTGACCGATGTCGATATCAAGGTCGGCAGCATGGAGATGATGCAACCCGCCCTGCAACAGGCGCGCAACATCCTCATGATGACTCATCGTGGAATTCAGGATTTCGAGTTCCGGACGAATGAAGATCGAATCGAGGACATCAACAAGCGCATCCGTAACGCTCGTATCAGCGGTGCGATCATCGCGGGGCTGAGTCTTTTGATCGGCGGCATCGGCATCATGAACATCATGCTCGCGAGTATCAACGAACGCATCCGAGAGATCGGGACGTGCAAGGCGGTGGGCGCGACCAACGCCGTGATCTTTCTGCAGATTCTCGCGGAGGCCTCCGTTTTGGCGTTGTTGGGGGGCGTCGCGGGATTGGCTACCAGCTACGGTTTGGTCGGGCTCATCGAGTTCCTCTCACCTTCGGCCAATACGCCGCAGATTACCAACGAAGCGATGCTCATCGCGGTAGGATTCAGCGCCTTGGTGGGAGTTCTTGCCGGACTTTTCCCAGCGTTCAAAGCCGCGCAACTCGATCCCATCGAGGCGCTGCGATATGAATAGGTCTATTCCAGAAAGCCCGGGCGCTCCTTGGCTTCGAACTGGTTGAGTTCTTCGAGCAGCATGGCGGCAGGAAAGTCGGGATCGGATTTGACGTGTATCGATTCCTGGAAGGCCTTGCCGTCGACAGTCAATTTCGCGAGGTAGACTCCCGGGCGGACGGCCGGGCCGACACGGGAGCGGGAGTTCCCGTATCGACGAGGAGGATCAGCGCGGAGATCCCACTGCACGTGATGGAGGCCGGGCTTGGTTTCCGGTTTCAAGCGGCGGACGCGATTGCCTTTGATATTCAGGATCTCCAAGGTCACGGATTTGGCACCGCCGCCGAGGAAGTAGCGCATTGGTGCTCCGAAGCGTCCGTTGTTGCCGGAGAAGTAGCGGTGTCCGCTGCGCGTGGATGTAAGGGCGCCGGCCCAGAGCACGGCTTGGGAGGTCCGGAAGAGGGCGGCTTTCGATGCTAGCAGATCGGTGCTGAGTTGCCGGAGTGGGGCGATGTCGAGAATCCAAAGGCTGCGTCCGTGGGTAGCGGCCACGATTTCGTTGGCGGTCGGGTGAACGGCGATTTCATGAATGGCGACAGTGGGCAGGTTGTTGTTGATGCGTTTCCATGCCTCACCGCGATCGACTGAGGTCCAGATGCCAAACTCGGTGCCGAGAAAGAGCAGGTTGCGATTGCTGATGTCTTCCCGGAGGACTCGCGTTGATCCCGTGGGGAGTCCCTGGTTGAGCGACTTCCAAGTCTTGCCGTAGTCCTCCGTGACGTAGATGTGCGGTTTGTCGTGATTGCTGCGGTGGCCGTCGAAAGCGACGTAGGCGCGTCCAGTGACATAACGGGATGCCTCAATGCTGCTCACGTGAAAATGTTTTGGCAGACCAACGTTCTTGGTGATGTTCGTCCAGCTCGTGCCGCCATTACGGGTGATCCAAAGATTACCGTCGTCAGTGCCGACGTAGAGTACGTTGGAGTCGCGCGGGGACTCTGAGAGGGCGGTGGCGCTACCGCGATCGGTGCGGCTGATTTCGGGCGAAATGCGGCGTTGGCCACGGCCGCTGTTGAGGGAGCGAAAGACGTAGTTGCCGGCCGAATAGATGATCTTGGGATTGTGATGGGAGAGGGCGAAGGGCGTCTTCCAGTTGAATCGGTATTTCATCCCCTTTGGCGTGGACGGCTTGATGCGGGCACGGGCTCCGGTCTTCATGTTCAGGCGGGACATGTTTCCGCCCTGGCTTTCATAATAGACGATCGAGGGATCACTGGGGTCGACCCGGCAAAGGAAGCCGTCGCCGCCACCGATCTTGAGCCAGTCTTCATTGAGGGGGCCGTAGCCTCCCCGTTTGCGGCTGGGACCGCCCCACGAACCGTTGTCCTGCAGGCCACCGTAGACCCAATAAGGATTTCGGTTGTCCACGCCCACGTCGTAGAACTGTCCGATGTCCATGACGTTGTGAAAATCCCAGGTGACACCGCGGTCGTAGCTCATGTAGAGACCGCCGTCGCAGCCGAGGATTAATTGCCGCCCGTCGCGGGGATTGACCCACAAGGCGTGATGATCCGAATGGACCCGGCGTCCACCGGTCTTGAAGGTTGCGCCGCCGTCGTGGCTCTCGTGAAAGTTGATGCCCATCACGTACATGTGCTGGTCGTCGGTCGGGTCGACGATCAACTGACTGTAGTAGAAGGGGCGGGGATTCAGGCTGTTGATCCGTTTCCAATGATCACCGCCATCGGTGGACTTGTAGATGCCGCCGGTGTCATTGCCTTTCTCGGCCTGCTGCTTGATGGCGTTGGCCCGTTGTCCGCCGAGATAGGATGAGAATGGCCGCGAACTGCCACCGCTACGCTTGGCGAAGGTCAGCTTGATCTGCTTGTTCTCCTCTCCGCGCTTCACGTCGAGCTTGACTGTGTCGCCGGGGCGATGGCTGCGGATCTGGAGAATGAGATCGTTGTAGGACTTCACCTCGTCACCATCCACCGCAACGACCGTGTCGCCCGCCTTCTCCGCCGGGCCGCCCTTGACGATCGAGCGAATGCGTCCGCCCGCGGGAGATTCCGACCCCATGATCCCCATATAGGCCTGCGCCGGGCCGTCGCCGATCTTCTCGCTCTCCACGATCAAGTAGACGGTGTTCGGATCGCGTGCGAAATACTCGATGCCGATGCGCCCGAGCTGAACCTTCGGCAATCCGTTCGTAAGCTTGGTCCAATCTGCGCCGCCGTTGCGGGTGCGGTAGAGACCGCTGCCCGGTCCCCAACGTTTGGCGGGATCGTTGCTGTCGAACTCATCGCGTTGGCGTTCATACATCGCGGCGAGCAAAGTGTTCGGATCGCTCGGGTGCATTCTCAGGTCTACGCAGCTGGTCTTCTTGTCCACGAACAGGATCTTTTTCCAAGTCTTGCCGGCGTCGGTGGTCTGGTAGACTCCGCGGTCCTTGTTGGGGCCCCAAAGTCTCCCCAAGGCGCCCACGTAGACGATATCCGGGTTGGTCGGATGGATGGCGATACGACCGATCTGAAAGGACTTGCGAAGGCCCATATTCTTCCAGGTCTTGCCGCCGTCGACGGATTTGTACACGCCATCTCCCCATGAAACGGAATTCCGCGCGTTATGTTCGCCCGTGCCGAACCAAAATTACGTTGGGGTCGGAAGCGGAGATTGCCACGTCGCCGATCGAAACCGTTCGCTCATTCTCGAACAGCGGTTGGAATGTTGTTCCGTTGTTTGCGGTCTTGAACAGTCCGCCTGAGGCAGTCGCCACGAAGAAGGTCGTAGGATTGGATTCGACGACCTCAAGGTCCACGATTCGGCCCCCCATGGAAGCTGGTCCAATCGGACGCCACTCAAGTGATTCCACCCAGGAATCAGGGAGCTTCGGAAGTGGAGCCGGTTTCTTGTCAGCGGCATCGGAGAGAGCAGCGGAGAAGGCGAGGAGAAGGCGAGGAGAACGCGAGGAGAACGCGAGGAGAACGCCGAATGCGAGGCGGCAGGCAAGTTTGTATGAGCGCAGCATAGGTCAATGGAATGAAACGAGGGTCAGCCACGCATGTTTGGCGTGACTGATCCGGAAGCAAGAACTGTTCACTCCTGCCCGGACTCGTTTTGATTGAACGCTGCGAAGGAACTCCGGCTATTTCTTCGGCGGCGA
>JBMYQZ010000562.1:0-4099 GCA_049601855.1 Limisphaerales bacterium
TTCAAAATCGAGCACATCGAGGATCCGACTCGTCTGCCCAACTACAATCCGTCCGATCCGAACAAACCGTTGCCGAACAATCCCGCTGAGGACCCGGAAGTTGCCGAAGCGATCCAGGTTTTCATCGATCGTCTCAACGTCGAACTCGGGGTGATCAAGCGGATGGGCTACGTGTCCTACTTCATCATCGTGGCTGAATTCGTACTCTACGGTCGCAGCATCGGCGTCTCGTGCGTGGCCCGCGGATCTGCCGCGGGCTCACTGGTTGCCTATCTGCTGGAGATCGCGAACGTCGATCCGATCCGATACAATCTGCTCTTCGAACGTTTCCTGAATCCGGAGCGCGTCAGCCCGCCGGATATCGACATCGACTTCGCGGACGATCGGCGGCAGGAAATCATTGATTACGTCCGGGATAAGTACGGAGCCGATTCCGTCGCTCAGATCATCACCTTCGGAACGATGGGTGCGAAGGCGGCGGTGCGTGACGTCGGGCGCGCGATGGGGCTGGGTTTCAGCGACACCGATCGTCTGGCCAAGATGATTCCCAACGAGCTGAAGATGTCGCTCAAGAAAGCGCTCGAACAGTCACCTGACTTCAAGGACGCCTACGATAACGAGGATCAGACCAAGGAACTGATCAACAACGCCTTCATTCTCGAAAACATGACGCGGAACACGTCCATCCACGCGGCGGGTGTCGTGATCGGGGACCAGCCGTTGGTCAACATCCTGCCGCTCAAGATCGACGACAACGGTGCCTTGGTGACGCAGTATGCCGGTGGCCCGGTTGAGGATCTTGGCCTGTTGAAGATGGATTTTCTTGGTCTGAAGACGCTGACGGTGATTCGCAACGCTTGCGAAATGATCAAGCAGACCAAGGGCATCGACATCGATGTCGATACCTTGACGCTTCACGATCCGACGACTTACGAACTCCTGAACAATGCGAATACTCTCGGAGTGTTCCAATTGGAATCCGGCGGCATGCGGGACTTGTGCCGCAAGTTCCAGATTCAATCCGTCGAACACATCACGGCTCTCGTGGCGCTCTATCGCCCGGGACCGATGGACCTGATTCCGGACTTCATCCGGCGGCGTCACGGTGAGGTCGAGATCAAGTATGAACATCCGCTGCTCGAACAGATATCCGACGAGACCTACGGTATTCTGATCTACCAGGAGCAGGTGATGCAGGCCACGCAGATCCTCGCCGGCTACAGCCTTGGCAAGGCCGACCTCCTTCGCCGTGCCATGGGCAAGAAGAAGGTCGAAGTCATGAAAGAACAGCGCAAGCTGTTCGTGGAAGGTTGCAAGGAGACCAACAAGATCCCCGCGGACAAGGCCAACAAGATCTTCGACCTGCTCGAGAAATTTGCCGGTTACGGCTTCAATAAATCCCACGCTGCCGCCTATGCCGTCGTCGCCTATCAGACCGCCTACCTGAAGGCAAATCATCCGGTGGAATTTTACTGCGCCATGATGACCAATGACATGGGGGACACGGAGAAGCTCAGTCAGTACATCGCCGAGGCCTCCGCGATGGGCACGGAAGTACTGCCACCGGACATCAATGAAAGTCGCGCCCAATTCGCACCCGCCCGCGAAGGCAAGGTGATCCGCTTCGGCTTGGAAGCCATCAAGGGTGTGGGTGGCGCCGCGGTTGAAACCATGATCAAGGCCCGCGACGAAGGCGGCCATTTTGAGAGTCTAAACGAATTTTGTGAACGTCTCGACGGCCGCACGGTGAACAAGAAGGTTCTCGAGAACCTTGTCAAAGGCGGTGCCTGCGACTCCTTTGGCGAGAATCGCGCGACACTCTTTGCGGCCATTGAGCCGGCGCTCGCCCGGGCATCAACGATCATCGCGGATCGTGAGAAAGGGCAGGGGTCTCTGTTTGGCATGATGGAGGAGGAATCCACGATCGATGAAAAACCGATCGCCAAGCTCCCGGAATGGCCGAAGAACGAGATTCTCAAGGCCGAGAAGGAACTCCTTGGCTTTTACATCTCCGGTCACCCACTGCAACCGTTCAATTCGATCATTCAGAATTATTGCCTGCACACCTCGGAGACCGCCAAGACACTCGAAGACCGCACCATGACCCGCATCGGCGGCTATGTCGCCGGCGTGCAAAAAGGCTTCTCGAAAAAATCCGGCAAACCCTACGCGATGATGACACTGGAAGACTTGGAAGGGACGTTCCAAGTGCTGGTGATGAACGACAACTACGACAAATTCCAGCACCTGCTGGAAAGTGATCGCGCCCTGATGGTCGTCGGTGAAGCCAACAACGCCGAGGATCGCCCCAAATTCTTTCCGCAAGAAATCTTCGCACTCGAAGAAGCTCCGAAACGCTACACCGAGCAGATCCACCTGCGCGTCGACAGCACCGGTATCGATGAGGCCAAACTCAAGCAGGCCCTTCAACTTGCCGAAGCCAATCGCGGTCGCGTCCCGCTGTTTCTCCGCATTCGCACAGCCAACGGTGAAAACGTCTACATTGAGGCGAACGACCGTTTTAACGTCGCCCCTTCGCGCGATCTTCAGAATGCCTTCGACGAACTGTTCGGCCAGGATTCCTACTTCGCCAAGGTGAACCAGACGCTGCCCGAACGGGAGCGTCCCGCCTGGGCCCGGCGCGGTCCGAAGAACGGGAATGGGGAGTAGTCAGCAACCGGTCATCAGTGGGCTTCGAAACTGCGCGAGTGTCTGATGACTGATTACTGGTATTTCTCCTCGCCTCCGCTTTAATTCCTCGCACTTCATGAAAACGATACGAGTCCTTTGCGCGCTGCTCTTCTGCACGGCGACACTTACCGCCGCCAAACAACCGAACATCATCTTCATTTTTATCGACGACATGGGGTGGGGGGATCTGGGTTGTTATGGCAACGACTTTATTGATACACCGCGAATCGATCGGCTCGCGAAGGAAGGCATGCGCTTCACCGCTTTCTACGCGGCGGGGGCGGTGTGTTCGCCGACCCGTTGCGCGGTGCAATCTGGCCAGAATCAGGCGCGCATTGGCATCACCGCGCATATCCCCGGTCACTGGCGTCCGTTCGAACGTTGCATCACGCCGCTTACGACCATGGCGTTGCCGCATGATACGATTACCGTGGCGGAGTCCTTGAAGACAGCGGGTTACAAGACCGGATACGTCGGCAAGTGGCACCTAGGTCGCGGCGACAAATTTGGTCCCGCCACCCAGGGCTATGACTTCGCGGTCGAAATCAACGGCGCTCATCTGCCCGGCAAATACCGTGTCGCCCGGCGCGATCTGAAACCTCAGCCCGGTCAATTCCGCACCGAGTTCGAAGCGGACATGTGTGTGAAGTTCATTCGCGAGTCGAAGAACGAGCCGTTCTTCCTGATGCTCTCTCCCTTCAATGTGCACATCCCGCTCGCTGGCAAGTCGCAGTTGGTCGCCAAGTATCGCGCCAAGGCGAAGAAGACCGGGCGCGACCTGCCGAATCCGATCTACGCCGCGATGGTGGAAGAGGTGGACGACATGGTCGGGCGCATTCTTGACGAAGTGGACAAGCAGGGACTTGGCGAGAACACGATGGTGGTCTTCACCTCGGATAACGGTGGTTTGTATCGTCGTTATGATTATCGGGCTCACGCGGATGACAACGTGAGCAGTCTGGCGCCCTTGAAAGGTGAGAAAGGAGCGCTTCACGAAGGCGGGATTCGAATTCCCATGATTGTGAAGTATCCGGGCAAGGTTAAACCCGGGACGACGTGTTCCGAACCGGCGATCAGCTACGACTTTTATCCGACATTCGTTGCCGCGGCGGGCGGTGCGTTGCCGAAGCACCAGACTATTGACGGACGCAACCTGCTGCCGCTGCTTTCCAATCCGGCAGCGCGACTGAAACGAAACGCCATTCATTGGCATTACCCGCACTATCACCACGACCGGCCGGCGAGCGCCATTCGTGAGCGCGACTGGAAACTCATCGAATATCTCGACGGCTCCGGCGATGTGGAGATTTATCACCTCGCCAACGATATCGGTGAGAAGAAGAACCTGATCAAGGAGCGCCAGGGCAAGGTCGCCGATCTGAAGAACAAGCTTCGGGCGTGGCGCGCC
>JBMYQZ010000563.1:0-4084 GCA_049601855.1 Limisphaerales bacterium
GTTGGATGCGTTCCACGAAGAAGCATCTCACCTGGTGAAGACTGGAAACGCTGCCGAAGCATTTGACCTGACCAAGGAGCCGGAATCCATTCGCGAGAGATATGGTCGTCACCGTTGGGGGCAATCCCACTTGCTCGCCCGCCGACTGATCGAACGGGGAACGAAATTCGTCACCACTGTCAACGGACCGAGTATCATCTGGGATACCCACAAGGATAACTTCAACAAGCTGAAGAACAACCTCGTACCGCCCATGGAGCGGGCCTATGCTGCGCTGCTGGACGATCTGGAAGAGCGTGGGTTATTGGACACGACTCTAGTCGTCTGGATGGGTGAATTCGGGCGTACGCCCAAAGTGAACAAGGATACCGGACGCGATCATTGGCCCGCCTGCAACACCATGATCCTTGCCGGTGGCGGCATCAAAGGCGGTCAGGTCATCGGAGCTTCCGACAAGATCGGGGCTTATCCGTTCGAGCGAGCATCCACGCCCGCCGATATCCACGCTTCCATATTCGCCGCTCTCGGCTACGACAGTTGCCGCATCACTTATCCGGCCTCGGACGGTCGCCCGATGCAACTTTCGGAGGGGCACGTCGTTCGCGAGTTGTTCAGCTGAACCTGATGCACGGCAAACTGCTCAGTTCCGCCGCCGACGCCATTGGGAACACACCTTTGGTAAACCTCTCGCGTTACGTCGCCAATCGCGGCCTGTCGGGGCGCATCCTCGCGAAGCTCGATAACCTGAACCCCGGCTACTCAAAGAAGGATCGGATCGCCCGGCAAATGATCGAGGACGCGGAAGCTGCAGGAGATTTACGCCCCGGTCAGACTGTCGTCGAGTCCACCAGCGGCAACACGGGCACCGGGTTGGCGATCGTCTGCGCCGTGAAGCGCTATCCCTTCGTGGCCGTGATGTCGCGAGGCAATTCGATGGAACGCGCCCGAATGATGCAAGCCTTGGGCGCCGAGGTCGTATTGGTGGAGCAACTGCCGGAATCCGAACCCGGACAGGTATCAGGAGACGATCTGAAGTTGGTGTGGAAAGAAACCGATCGGATTGTCCGCGAGAGAAACGCCTATCGAGCCGATCAGTTCCTGCTCCAGGCCAATCGTCGCGCCCATTATTTGCACACCGGACCTGAGATCCTTGACCAAAGTGAGGGTGAAATCGATGGATTCTGCGACCTGGTTGGCAGTGGAGGCACGTTCGCCGGTTGTGCTCAGGCCTTCAAAGAACACCGAGCCGACACTAAGTGCTACGTCGTGGAACCGATCGGTGCGGCGGCCCTGGCAGGAAAAGAGATCACCCAACCCAATCATCGAATCCAAGGAGGCGGCTATTCGATGAGGAATCTGGAAATGATCTCACCAGACGCCATCGACGGATTTCTGACCGTCTCGGACGAGAAAGCCATTGAATCCACGAGGTCGTTGGCGATGGAGGAGGGGATCTTCGCCGGATACTCCTCCGGCGCAAATGTCGCGGCCGCAACGGAACTTTTGGCTGGCGATCTTAAAGGAAAAACGATCGCCGTCCTCATGTGCGATTCCGGCCTCAAGTATCTCAGCACCGATCTGTGGGAATAGTTCGGTACAAAGAGAAAGGCGGGGCCGCAATCCCGCCTTTCTGGACTCGTAGGTGATTATTCTAGAATCCTGTTTTCTCCCGCTAGGAAGAAATTTATTTATCGGCCTTCCAACGGCGCTTGGGCGCTTTGGTGATCAGGCCCTTCTTGATGGCCTTGGCCGTGACCCGCACGTATTTGACCTCGCCATCGACGATCGCCTTCACACGTTGGAGGTTCGGGTAAAATGTCCGTTTGGTGACAGCGGTCACATGAGTGCCGATACCGCCCTTTTTCTTGGCTTTACCACTTCGCCAGATGTGGTTGCCCTTGACCGGTTTCTTTCCAGTTGCTTCGCAAATTCGTGCCATATTTCATCCCTTCTCCTTTGAGAAGGGGCGGGAAATTAACGCAGGGAATTTGCTACTGGCAAGGGGATTTTAGGATTTTCTTAACCGGATATTCTCAACTAATTCAGAAATGGCCTCTTTTCGGGATTTTGTCCCCAGATTGCCTTTCCCGTGAATCCGGAGTGTCACTTTGTCACCCTCTTGCTCCCGACCACCGATCACCAGCATCGTGTGAACTTTTGACAATTCAGCAGACTTGATCTTGCCCTTGATGTCGTTCGAGCTGAAATCGCCCTCCACTCGGACCATATTCGCCCGAAGCTCATCGACGATCTTCTTGCCGTAGGCAGCCAATTCGTCCGTGCCACCAATCGTCAGCACACGAACCTGCTCCGGCGCCAGCCAAAGCGGAAAATTGCCGGCGTAGTGCTCGATCAAGAATCCGATGAAACGCTCATGCGTACCGAGTGGGGCGCGATGGATGCAGAGCGGAGTCTTGTCCGTGTTGTCCTTGTCCTTGTATTTGAGCCCGAATCGCTCCGGCACGGCGAAGTCTACCTGGTTGGTCGCAATGGTGAATTCACGACCAATGGCGCTCCAAACCTGCACATCGATCTTGGGACCATAGAACGCAGCCTCATCCGGGATCTCTTCGTAGTTGGTGCCGCTGGCATCGAGAACCTCCCGAACCATGTTCTCCGTCTTGATCCAAAGCTCGGAGTTATCCACATACTTCACGCCCAGGCGTTCGGGGCAGTGGGTCGAGAAACGCATCATGTATTTCTCGATCCCGAAGATCTTGAAGTACTTCAAATACATCTGATTGACGGCCTCGAACTCCTCCGCGAACTGCTCCGGGGTGCAATACATGTGGGCGTCGTTCATGTTGAGCGAACGGACCCGCATGAGGCCAAAGAGTTCGCCAGATTGCTCGTAGCGGTAGCAGGTGCCGTATTCGGCCATGCGCAACGGGAGGTCACGATAACTACGCGGTTCCGCGGCAAAGATGCGGTGGTGATGCGGACAATTCATCGCCTTCAGGTAGTAGCGAGTGCGTTCACCTTCCTTCGCTCCCTCGTTGGCCAACAGGTCAATGCCATCCGTTTCCGACAACTCCATGGGGGGAAACATCGACTCGGCGTAGTAGGGGAGATGTCCAGAAGTCTTGTACATCTTCTCCTTCGCCAAATGCGGCGTGCGGACGCGGACGTAGCCAGCCTGAAACTCCGTCTCCTTCGCCAGATTCTCCAATTCCTCAACCAGCACACAGCCCTTGGGCAGCCAAAGCGGAAGCCCCGGTCCCGTGTACTCCGGGTCCATGGCGAAGAGGCCCATCTCTTGCCCAATCTTTCGATGGTCACGCTTTTTGGCCTCCTCGACCATCTCCAGGTACTCGTTGAGCTGGGTCTTGTTCTTGAAGGCCGTGCCGTAGATGCGCTGCAACTGCGGATTGTTCTTATCCCCTTTGTAGTAAGCGCTCGCGACGCTGGTGAGTTTGAAGGCCTTGGCATTACCGGTCCGCATCACGTGTGGCCCGGCGCAGAGGTCGATGAAATCACCGTTCCGGTAGTAAGAGATCGTTTCGCCCTCGGGAATCTGCTCCAGCAGGTCGAGTTTGAATTTGCTCTCATTGCCTTCGCGTTCTGTGAGCCCACCCAGGCGACCTGACTTGGCGTCAGCGATGGCCTGATCACGGGTCACCTCGATCTTCTCGAACTTGTTGTTGGCCTTTGTCTCCTTCTTCATCTCCGCCTCGATTTTCTCGAAATCTTCGGGCGTGATGCGGTGTTCGAGATCGACGTCGTAGTAGAATCCGTTTTCGACCGGCGGACCGTAGGCAAATTGCGCATCTGGCCAGATGCGCAGGATGGCGGTGGCCATGATGTGCGCGCAAGAGTGGCGAATGCGCTCCAGTTCGGACATCTTCTCGCGCTCTTCGAGCGTTTTGCGTTGTTTCTCTTCAGACTGTTGTTCGTCGGCCATTTTCGTTCGGATTGTTCTGAGCAACGACCCGTGTTGAACACAAGTCGGCGATTTCGGTGGGAGGGAGAAAGTAATCAGTGATCGGTAATCAGTGTCTGGGGGCGTCAGCACTGAATACTGATCACTGATTGCTCTCCTCACTGCTCTCCGAGCGCATGGACGACGAGCGCGCCGAGAAGCGCG
>JBMYQZ010000564.1:0-4073 GCA_049601855.1 Limisphaerales bacterium
GGTCGCCGGATCCAGACGCGTGGGTTTGTCGTAGGAATCCATCGAGGCATCGACCTCGTAGCCGCCTTCTTTGATCACGCGCGCGGAAGCGATATAGCTGGGCACGTCGTTGGCATACGCGTTTACCCACAACCGTTCCGCCACCAATTCCCGCTTCAACCGCAACGAATAATCCACGACCACTTCGCCGGCGAGAAACACCATCCCGAGATCATCACCGAAGTTCCAGGTCTGGATGGCGTAGTCCATCGACTTCGGCGGGTTGATACCGTCTGCCATCCGGTCCTTCAAAATCCCAGCGTAATACCGTACCCGCTCCACCTTGCTCCTCAGCCGTTTCTCCAGATCGGCTGCGGCAGGTAGTTTTCCAAAAGGAAGCTCCGCCAGTTCGTAGTAACACGTCGGCACGCTGGTGAGTGGTTGCGTCTTGCCCTTCAACAAGCGGTCGACTTCCTCCGCGATCTGCTGACCGTTCTTGTTCACTTCCGGAAGCAGTCCGCGCAAGGCCGGGTTTTGGTCCGCCCCGCAGCCGATGGCCACCATGCCGATGGCACCCGGATGTCGTTCTTCGATCATCTTTGCAGCGGCCCCGGCCCAATCACCGTGAATGCGATTGAACGCCCCGCCCAAGGTGACGCAATGGCAGGCATAGCTCACCAACACCGCCCGCACGTCGCCCTGCGCATTCTTCACAAAGAGCGCCGGTAGATCGTGATCCACCGGTTTGGGACGACCTTTAGATCTGCCTCCGCCCCGTCGATTCGCCGCGAACCCGACCTTGCCGGTCGCCCAGCTTAAACGGGCCGGCTTCCGGTTCGCCAAGGCTGTCAGGGCGACCTGCTCCAACTTCTTCGCCAGCGAATCTGAATAGCGATCGATCGCCGGCTGATGCTCCTTGGGAATCGGTATGCCGAAAATGTTCGGGAGGTTCCCGCGGACAAACGGACCGGTGTGCGTATGCGTGACGCAAACGGCCAGCCGCTCGCGGGTGATTCCGGCCTTCTCTGCCAAGCGCGCGGCCAGATTGTCGGTCATGCTCCCGGTGATTCCCACCAGTTCCACCGTGATGAGCACAGCCGCTTCCTCGTTCTTGCCACCGACCGCCAGCGCCTTGGCCCACAGCCGGCCGTCGATCTTGTCCGTCGGCTCACGTCGCGTCCGATACCCACTCAGCCGGATCGGTTCCTCGGGAGTGATGTCGATCTTGGCGAGCCCGACTTGCACCTCGGAAGCAGCGGCTTCGCCACGGCCTGCCGTACCAAACACAGCCAGTACGACAATCACAACAATTCGGAGAGTGACCATGGAATCCGATGCTACGGCGATCGTTTCCAAACGCAAGGAACGCGGTCTGGTAGTGGCCGGCGATTCAAAGAATTCGCATCAGCATCTCCGTCATCAGGATCCCTAGCGATGTGCCGATGACGTAGCCCCAGATGCCGACGAGCAAGCCCGGCAGCACGAGGCTGGACCAGCCTTTGGCAATGGCCATCGCGGCCGCTGAGGGTGGGCCGCCGAGCGTGGCGTTGACGCTGACCAACAGTTCCTCGAGCGGCAGCTTGAAGAGTCTCCCGAGGCCGAGGGTCACGAGGAGATTCGTCACGGCCATGACGAGGCAGAACCCGAATAGGGAAGGCATGTTGAAGATCACCTGCCACAGATCCGCACTGAGTCCGATCACGAAGAAGAATAGGTAGAGCAGATACATGCCGATTTCCTCGGCACCGCGAAGTTGCTCGATTTGCCGATGAAGAACGGTGGTCAGCGTCACCGTGATGACCGTGATCAGTACGTAGACATTGCCCAGAAAGGATTGGGCGATCTGGGACTCGAGGTTGAACTGATCAGATCGGACAAGGCCATCGAAACCGCGGTGATGGCAAACGCGACCGCGAGCGTCGCGGCGATGTCGCGCAGGCCGATGGGTTTGCGCTTCCAATACTCGGCGGCGAGTGAGGCTGATTTCGAAGGATCCGTTTCGGCGGTGTGCGGGTGCGGGAAGCGTTTCAGAAAGAACCGGCTGCCGGCCATCCAGAGCAGCATGATGAACATCCCGGCCATGATGAAGTTGTCTGCGACGATGAGTGGGTTCGCGATGCTGTCACTCAGTTCTTAGGAGTTCTTCGCGGCGACGAAGTTCACGCTGCCGCCGGAGTAGCTGGCCGTCATGATACCGGCGATTTCCGGGGTCGCGTCCAGCCACGAGTGGAAGATCAGCGCCGCGAGCAGTCCGCCGAGGCAGGAGCCGATTACGGAGATATGAAACGCAGCCATCATCGTGCCGGTATCCTTCCAGATGCGACGCAGGTTCGCGCGAAACAGCAGCATGGGAATCGCCAACGGCACCAGGTAGCCGCCGACCACGTCGTACGCCGGTGCCGCCGTCGGCATGAAGCGGCTGCTCGACAGCATCATCGCCCCGATGAGTACGAGCACGGGACCGCTGACGCGTGCCGCCCAGACCTTCGCCTGCTCCAACTGGATGCAGAGCGCGACGCCTCCGACGATGACCGCCCAGAGCATCCAGTCGTTTTCTGGTGAGATCAGGGTGTTCATTTGGAACGTTTCAACGGCATGTTCGCCAGCACGGCAGTGTGAACGCGACCGCGTTTGTCCTGTTGAAAGACCAACTCCTCATTGATGTACATTCCCGGGGGCATCTTGAATACCGAGCCGTTCATCGGTGTGAGTCGATAGTCAAAGAAGTTCTCAGTCATCGCGTAGAGATGGCCATGTCGGGCGGTTATTATCAGCGGCACAAAATCCGCGCCGTAGCTGCCCAGGAACTTTTCCCAGGATTCCGGTATGACTGCATCGAGAGCTGTGGTGGTGCGCACGAATGTGCGGCCGAAGAGGGTGAAGCCGGTCACCTTGCCGGCCTTGTTCGTGTTGAACTTTGCGGGAGACCGATGCGCGACGCGCCCATTGGCTTCAAAGGACCCGTTGCCGACCGGACGCAGCGCCATGCGCTGGCCGCTCATGTTGATCCGCAATGCGTTGTCGTTGACTTTCACCTCCGCCCAATAGCTTTCCGATTCGAAGAAGCCCTCGCAGGCCTTCAGGAAATCGGGATCGGCTTCGAAGGTCGGCTTGGGCTTGGGTCTTGTCTCGCCTTGTTTGACCGCAAGCAGGATGTCGAGTGCCTGGTTGCTCAATCGACGCACCGGCCCCATCGCGACGTCGTCGTTGGCCAACACGATCGCTGCGAGTTTCAATTCGGGTAAGGCGACGAGTGAAGAGCTGAACCCGTAGACCGCACCCGAATGACTGACCGACTTGTGTGCGCGATATTTGCCGACCGAGAAGCCGTGTCCAAAGCCGCTCCTGTTGGTCGTCAGTTGTGGAGTGAACATCTGTTCAATCGTCTCCGGTTTGAGCAATTGTGTGTTTCCCGCCTGGCCACCATTGAAGAGACAGCGCACGAAGAGCGACAGGTCTTCGCAGGTCGTGTAGAGGTTGCCGGCTGGTACGGTTCCAAGTTCGAAGTGTGGCGTCGCGATCTCTCGGAAGCCGCCCTTGCCGTCGGCGACGGGGAGGTAGCCGGCCGCGAAACGGCGTTTGAGTTTCCTGTCGAGCACCCAGCCTGAGGACTTCATTCCGAGAGGTTCCAGCACCTTCGCGCGCTGATACTCTGCAAAGGATACACCGGCAACGGCGGCCACCGTCTGTCCCACGACGGTGACTCCGCTGTTCGAGTACTTGGTGATCACTCCCGGCGGATGCACGCGCACGCAACTGGCGAGGCTCGCGACCGTTGCTTCCGGTGTGGGTCCGTTTGGATCGAGGTAACCGCCGACCGGTGCTTCACGAACCAGACCGGAGCGATGACACATCAACTGTCGCAGTGTGATCGGTGCGTTGCCCGGCAGCGGGTCGATGATGCTGAACGACGGCAGATAGGTCGGCACTGGCGCGTCGATGTCGAGTCGGCCCTGTTCTGCCAATTGCATGGTAGCCGTCGCGGTGAACAGTTTGGAGATCGATCCGCAGCGATAGACTGTGTCGGGTGCCGAAGGGATCTTTCGTTGCTTGTCGGCGAAACCGAAGCCTTCGGAAAATACGACCCTCTTATC
>JBMYQZ010000565.1:0-4056 GCA_049601855.1 Limisphaerales bacterium
GATTTCGCGGCTGGGTGGCAATCGTTTGGGTAAGACCTTGGCGAAGGATCCCAAAAAGCGGAACGCCAAGGAGAAGAAACTTCTGGAGGACTACTATTTTGAAACGCAGGACGAGAAGTATCCGGATCTGCTAGCGAAAGCTGAGAAAGCGAAGAGTCGCGAGACAGCCATCACGTCCAAAGTCGTCACCAGCATGATCATGGAGGACAATCTGCAGAAGCCGCGCATGACCTACATGCTCGAACGCGGGCAGTACGACAAGCCGCAGAAGGACAAAGGGGTCAAACCTGGCGTGCCCGTTGCCTTGGGAGCGCTCCCCGGGGGAGCTCCGCCGAATCGACTTGGCCTCGCCCAGTGGCTTACCAAGCCGGATCATCCCCTGACTTCGCGCGTTGCGGTGAATCGTGTGTGGACCTTGTTCTTCGGCGAAGGACTGGTTTCCACTCACTCGGATTTTGGCAACCAAGGTGCGGCCCCGTCGCATCCAGAATTGCTGGACTGGTTGGCTGTCGATTTCGTGCAGAACGACTGGGATGTGAAACGCCTGATCAAACAGATCGTGACCACCCAGAGTTATCGACAGACCAGCCGTGCGACCGACCGGCATTTGCAGGAAGACCCGCTCAATCGACAATACGCGCGTGGGCCTCGCTTTCGATTGCCTGGTGAGTTCATTCGTGACCAGGCGCTCTCGGTGAGCGGGCTCTTGAACGGGCCGATTGGTGGTTCCGGTGTGAAACCGTATCAGCCGGTCAATATCTGGAACGAGGTTTCACTCAATGGCGGGCTTCGCTACAAACGTGACACCGGCAACCGGCTCTATCGCCGGAGCATGTATACCTATTGGAAGCGTTCGGCGCCGATGCCAAACATGCTCATTTTTGATGTGCCTACCCGTGAGAAGTGCGTCGTGAAGCGTCCGCGCACGAATACACCACTGCAGGCCTTGGTGACCTTGAACGATCCGCAATTCGTGGAGGCCGCCCGCGCCATGGCCGAGCGTTTGATCAAGGACGGTGGCGATTCCTTTGAAGAGCGGATCAACCTGGCCTACCGCCTGACTACCGCGCGGAAACCCAACAGCCGCGAGGTGGCCATCATGAGCGACACGCTGGACGAACAACGTGAGGTCTTCAAGAACGACCCCGATGGCGCCAAAAAATTCCTCGAAGTCGGCGAGTCCAAGCGCGACGAGTCGATCGAACTGACCGAACACGCTGCGTGGACGGTCATCTCACAACTGATCCTGAACCTCGATGAAGCGTTAACCCGCGGATAGCCATGGACCCACTGCAACAACATCTTCTCGCCACCTCTCGCCGCAATTTTCTCTGCAAGTCCGGTCTGGGACTGGGCGCAGCAGCGCTGAGTACGATGATGAATCCGTCGCAGGTTTCAGGGGCGGATTCTTTGCCAAACGGGGCGTTCCCCAATTTCCTACCCAAGGCGAAGCGTCTCATTTACCTCTTCTTCTCCGGCGGCCCGTCGCACATCGACACTTTCGATTACAAGCCGGCCATGCGGAAGATTCACGGATCGGAATTGCCTGAGTCCATTCGTCAGGGACAACGGCTTACGGGAATGACATCGGGACAGAAGTCCTTTCCCTGTGTTGCGCCGATGTTCGATTTCGAGCGCTACGGTCAACAAGGCACGTGGGTGAATTCGGACCTGTTGCCGCACACTTCCACCATCGTCGATGACATCACGATCGTGAAGTCGATCAACACCGAAGCGATCAATCACGACCCGGCGATCACATACATCAACACCGGTGTGCAGCAACAGGGTAAGCCGAGCCTCGGTGCGTGGCTGAGCTACGGTATGGGCAATGAGAACCAGAATATGCCTGGTTATGTTGTCATGATCTCGAAGGGCAGGGGGCAGTCGCAGGCGCTTTACGATCGGTTGTGGGGTGCAGGCTTTCTGCCTTCGCGACACCAGGGCGTGAAGTTTCGGAGTTCTGGTGAGCCGGTTCTGTATTTGAACAACCCGCCAGGAATCGACAGCGCCAATCGCCGTCGCATGCTCGACAAGTTGGCGCTCCTCAACGAGCAGAATTACGACCGTTTCAACGATCCCGAAACTCAGACGCGCATCTCGCAATACGAGATGGCCTTTCGCATGCAGTCCGCCGTGCCGGAGATCATGGACATCAGCAACGAGCCCGAACACATCAAGGAACTCTACGGTCCCAACGTGGAGAAGCCCGGCAGCTTCGCTCGCAATGTCCTGCTCGCTCGCCGGATGGCGGAGAGCGGCGTGCGGTTCATCCAGCTTTTTCATCGTGGCTGGGATCAACACGGTTCGCTTCCCCAGAAACTGTCCCAGCAATGCGAGGACATCGATCAACCCTGTGCGGCCCTGATCAAGGACTTGAAACAGCGCGGGATGTTTGACGACACACTCGTCGTCTGTGGCGGAGAGTTTGGGCGGACGATCTACTCGCAAGGCAAACTGACGGAGAGCAACCATGGGCGCGATCATCATGGCCGTTGCTTCACCACGTGGCTGGCTGGCGCGGGTGTCAAACGCGGATTCGAATATGGCAAGACCGACGACTATTCCTACAATATCTTGGAGAATCCGGTCCATATCCGCGATTTGAACGCCACGATCCTTCATCAACTGGGGATCGATCACAACCGGCTCACCTTCCGTTACCAAGGATTGGACCAACGCCTTACCGGCGTGGAGGATGCTCAAGTGGTGAACGATATTCTGGCCTGAGTGCCGGCGTGCGTGAGGATTTGCGTCGACATGCGTGGCTGGCGCGCGTCACCTGCGCAGTTTTGAATATACCCTGATTGGAGGAGGGTGGTTTGTAGGGAAAATGATCTTTTTGGGATTATTGACGTTTCCGGTTCGATTTCTGCTTAACGTATACGCAGGTGACCGCCACACCAGAAATTCTACTCGTGGATGATGACAAGAGCGTTCTTTTCGTTGTCAGGGAATGCCTGCGGCAGAGCGGACAATTCGAGGTTGCGGACTTTGCTCATCCCGGCGAAGCGCTGGCGGCTTTCGAGAAGGACCCGAATCGATTCTGCCTCTTGATCACCGATTACTGCATGCCGGATATGACCGGCGAGGAACTCGCGGCTCAAATCCAAGCCAAACGTCCCGAGATGCCCGTGATTGGGATTTCAGGCACGCCCCACAAATACAAGCATCCCGAAACCTTCGCCGAACTGCTTCCCAAACCGTTCGATGTGGAGGCTTTGGAGGCGTCCGTTCAAAGGCTGGTTTCGCTGCCCATCGCCCCGCCAGCTGCTCAGGTCGAGAATCGCATCTGATTTTTGCCTTCTTTTTCAACTCAGGTCTTTTTCCACTTGAGTTCAAGGTTTTCGCCGATAGACGGCGTGGCTGACATTCCTTCCAATAACCCATTCGTTGTCACCGTACGTATCGGAGTCGTGTAGATTCCACGGCTGCGGACTCGGTCAGGCAACGTGAGCCATCATGCCTGTGGTTGTTCATGAGTAATTGCAGACCCGAATTCCAGAATGAGGCCGTCCTTTTGGTGGAAGACAATCCCACCAATCAGTTCGCGGTGTTCCAGATGCTTGAAGCGGCGAAGCTCAACGTGGACATCGCCAGCAACGGATCCATTGCTTTGCGCGTCTTGGAACGGCGCGAGGATTTCCGTCTCGTGTTGATGGATGTGGAAATGCCGGTCATGGATGGGTTGCGAGCGTCCCGTGAGATCCGAACGATCTGGCCCGATCGGGAACTTCCCATCATCGGATTGACCGCGAACTCCGGACCGGCGGAATTGCAAGCCTGTCTCGATGCCGGGATGTCGGAAGTGCTGACGAAACCGGTCCGCCGCCAGGATCTCCTGGCGACATTGGCGCGCTGGCTCGGCACTTCCAAAGATATGGCGGATGGACCTATTCATTCGGATGCCATGGTGCTGGATCGTCCAGATCTTCCCGGCATCAAGGTGAAGGAGGCAATGACGCGACTTGGATCGCCGTGGGAGATGTTGCGGGACATGCTGTTGCAACTGGGCGACTCGTTACCTCAGCGTCTGGTGAACTTGGAGCAGGCCAT
>JBMYQZ010000566.1:0-4050 GCA_049601855.1 Limisphaerales bacterium
CGAGACAGCCACGAGCAACTTGCGGGTCGTTCAGGCAAACGGATCCGGCGCGAATCTTTGGCTTTGGCGAGCCGACCAATTCGAGGGGGGAATCTTGCTTCAGCGCGGTGGCCAGCTCAGGAAAGGATTTGAATCCACGTTTGCGTAGCGCTGGCGGACTGATCAACTCCATGCTTCCGGTGCATCCACTGGCCACCTGGCGCATTAATTCCAACATCACTCGTCCCATCGTATAGCGGGCGTTGATTTCGGTGATGGGCTTGAGTCGTAGGCGATCCCCATCCCGATAGGCAAAGGCGTCCACGCCAATCGCACCGCGGAAATTCACCGCGCGCAGGCGGGGTTCGAGCATGGTGCGCAGGCGTTCCTGCAGGGCCTTCAAACGACCACCGGTCGGACCGTTCAGCAGTTGCTTCAATGATTCGTCCTTGCCGGTGGAGATTTTCGGGCGCGCGATGGATGACTGATATTGACCACGCTGATCGTTGATCATTTCGACCATGCCGATCCGGCGGAGGCCCTTCGGTGTCATATGGAATTGGAAGGAGAAGTCGAAGACCCGATCCAACCAAGGCTCGATCACCACACCGCCTTCGGCCTTGATGATGCGCCGCAACCATTTTTGTTGGGATTCGGTGAGTTCGGCTTCCCAGAGGCGTTGCATGTTGCTGCCGGCGACACCGAAGAACATCTTAGCGACAACCCGCTTGTGCCCATGGGCGCGGATGGCGGCGATTTGTTCGAGCGCAGCGTCGTACGAATGCATGGCCTGACCGACTTGGACTCGACGGCAACACCAAGTGGGTGCGTTCAATTCCTTGATCAACTCGCCCAACAGTTCCACGCTCCATGCCTTCGAGTAGGACGGCTTGATATCTTCAAGCCACTCGTCCGAAGCGGATTCCGGAAAGAGCTCCACGCTTTCGGGACTCCATGCCCAGGGGCAGAATTCGCCGGTCTTGCGGGTGTGAAGTTCGCTGTCGGAGGCGATTCGCCTGTCGTGCAGGATCTCAAACTGTGGCAGGTCGAATCCGGCTTCTTTCAACTCTGCGAGGAACTCCGTGCGCGGGCGGTTCTGCACCAGCACGACATCGTCCTTCCTGCACAGAAACTGCGGTAGGTTCTCCAAATCGGCGGCCAGGGCAGCTTGTTGTTTGTTCGGCTCGAAGCTGCGGCCGCGGCCCATGTATGACTCGGCGAAAGGGTTGAAGAAGTAGATGTCCGGGGCGCGACCTTTCGATTTCGAATACACGAAGAGCTCGTCGATGAAGTCGTCGGTCAAGCCGGCGCGTCGGCGTCCTTCGCGATTGAACGGTGCGGCCTTGGCACGATTGGCGGAGAGCGGAAGGTGCAGGCCTGACTCGAAGGCGTTCCAATCATCAGAATCCGCATCCTTCCATTTGCGAAACCATTTCAGGCCGTAGCTCACGTGGCCGATTTCGTCCTCGTAGATCCGTTGCATGAGCTGGTGCGAGGCCTCGTCGCCGATCATCGCGAAGCGGTCGGCGTAGAATTTCGAGTAATCCAGATTCGCTTGTTCGAAGGTTAAGGACAGTCGACTGACGTAGTCCAAGGGCGATTCCACGCCGGCCACCATCTTCCAGAAGAAACCATTCACGGGATGATCGCCGAAGTTCAGTCCGAGCTGTTCGAGGCGGCGGAGGTACATCCGGGTGTGGTTCTGTTCCTCCTTGAGCGTCTGCAATACACCAGAGCGAAAGGCTTTTGGCGCATCGGGAAATTTCAGGAGCACCAGCGCCATCAATTCGGTTGCGAGCAATTCGTGATTCGCGAAGAAGTGCAGCAGGCGCCCGCGGACCTCGTCTTGCTCGAGATGTTCCACCGATGGGAGCTGAAACTTCGTCTTCTCCTTCTGAAATGTGAGCTTGATGGGGCGCGCCGGTTCCATTGGCACATCGGTGCCGGAACCGGGGCATTCATCGGTCAGTGTTGGCGGTGGGGCGAGTTTGTCCGCCAGCGAGGAACTGTGCAGAATCTTCTCGGCAAACTCGCGTAGCTCCATCGGCTATTTCTTTTTCAGGCCGACGGCCAGACCAGTCGCGGCCGCTCCGCTCGAGGGGATGGCGCCGGTGAGGAACGCTTTGAAGGATTCGAACTGCGCGCCGAGGTTGCCGAGCAGTCCATTTACCTGGGTTTCGATCACCTGCCAGTGAATCTCGATCCAACCGAGGTAGGCCAACACGGTCAGCGTGAGGAAGTAGAAACCGACGATCACCGCCGCCAAGCGAATGAATGCGCGGAGGGCAAATCCGATGGCAAATCCCATGAACAATCCGAAGCCGCCTTTGACAAAAATCTTGGAAACGTCGCGGGAACCGATGTCGCCGGCAGGTGCCGGAGCCGGTTCTGACTTGGTGTCGCCGCCGGGCAGGGCGTTGGTCAGGCCGGGGATCGGCAGGTTGAATCCGCCGCCATCGGTGAAGGTGGTCATCAAGCCGTCGGCTGTATTCGCCGTGTCGTCTTTCACCTGGTTGGCCGCTTCGGCGATGGGTTGAGCGACCGGCTCCGGATCGGAGAACAAACCGATCGCGCCGCCGCCAACCATCAACCCGGCCCCAAGAAGCACGACGATCCATTTGCCCAAGGTGAATTGGTAGTCGTTGAGCCCGAAGGTCTCGCGCATGCCCGGTTTGTTGGTTGGTTCAGATGATTCAGCCACGCGGTCGCATTAACCCGGAACGAAGGATTGCTCAAGCCGTATCCTCGCGCACAATCCGTTCACCATGTCTTCGTTACGCCTGCTTTGCCTTCTCGGTCTGCTTTCCAACGCTCACGCACAACCGTTCGATGTCGTTCTCCGCGGTGGCATCGTGATCGATGGATCCGGCGCTCCCGGGTATCCGGCCGACGTCGCAATCAAGGGCAAACGCATCGCCATGGTCACCCGCACCAAACTGGAAGGAGCGAAGAACATTGATGTGAGCGGCCTCGTCGTGGCGCCCGGGTTCATCGACATGCATGCGCACATCGATCCGCTTGAGCGATTGCCCGAAGCTCGCAGCATGGTGAGCCAAGGCGTTACGACCGCCATCGGTGGCCCGGACGGAAGCGCTCCTTGGCCGCTGGCCCCTTATCTCGACAAGTTGGAACGAACGGGGATCGGTCTCAACGTCGCGATGCTTGTCGGCCACAATTCCGTTCGCCGGGGCGTCATGGCTTTGGAGAATCGTGCTCCAACGAAGAAGGAACTCACGCGGATGAAGGCCAACATTGCACGGGCGATGGATGAAGGCGCGTGGGGTATTTCGACTGGATTGAAATATCTTCCAGGTTTCTTCGCCAAGACGGATGAAGTCATCGCCCTGTCCAGAATCGTCGCAGATCGCGGTGGCTATTACACCTCACACCTGCGCGAAGAGGGACTCGGTCTGCTCGACTCGGTGAAGGAAGCCATTGAGATCGGGCGGCAGGCGAGCATCCCGATCGTGCTGACGCATCACAAGGTGATCGGACAACCGATGTGGGGCAGCAGCAGGAAGACGCTCGCGATGGTTGATGCCGCTCGCAAGGAGGGCATCGATGTGATGATGGACCAGTATCCCTACACCGCGACTTACACCGGCATCACCGTGCTCGTACCCGCTTGGGCGCGTGAAGGGGGTACGAAAAAGTTCCTGCAACGCTTGAAAGATCCGAAGCTTCGTGCGCGCATCAAGACGGACATCGTTTTCAATATCGAGAATGATCGTGGCGGTGGTGATCTGCGTCGCGTGCAGTTTGGTCTGGTGAAATGGAATCGCGAGCTCGAAGGAAAGACACTTTACGATTGGGCAAAGATGAAGGGTCTCGATCCGACCGCTGAGACCGGTGCCGAGTTGGTGATGGAAGCGATTCAGAACGGCGGCGCGTCCTGCATCTATCACGTTCTTTCGGAGGAGGATGTCGAACGGATCATGAAACATCCGTTGACCATGGCCGGCTCCGATGGTCGCTTGACCGAACCGGGCAGTGGTCACCCCCACCCGCGTTGGTATGGCGCGTTTCCCCGCATTCTCGGTTACTACGTGCGCGAGAAGAAGGTGCTCAAAC
>JBMYQZ010000567.1:0-4040 GCA_049601855.1 Limisphaerales bacterium
CGCCGCCGCGCCAGCAAGACCTCCGGCATTTGAATTGCTACTTGAGGCCCCCACACCCCCCACGCCAGTGACCCCAAGCATGGACAGGACGGTCCGAGCACTGCTGCTGATGCCGCCGCCGCTGGAAATCGCCGCCGCTACCCCACCTGGCTGTTTACTGGCAACGATGAGTTCGGCTGCCCCGGACGCCAGCAACGGATCGGACATGATCTGGCTCAAGGTGCCAACCGTGCTGCCCTCTGCCTGGCCGCTCAATCTCGAAATCTGATCGACGAATCCTCGAATGTCCGCCGAGCTGGTCGAAGCCCCAACGGTCGTGGGTGGAGCACTCACGCTGGCCACGCCGGTGGCGGAGACGGAAACCGTCGAGGTCGCTTCATTGCCCTGGTTCAGGGCGGCATCAACTCCACCCCCAGCAGCCAAGGCGGAAATCGTGGTGGAGATCGTGTTCCCAACCACAGTTGCAGAAGCCGTGGTAGCGCTCTGCGCCTGTTGAATGGCTTGCGGACTGTTGCCGGATTGCTGAATGGAAATGTTCCCCGCCTGCTGGGCCGCGCTCCGCGCAGCCTGCTGAGCCTGTTGTTGCGCCTGTTGTGGTGTTGCGCCTTGTTGGGTTACTATGGCGGCCGTCGCGCTGGCCGCAGCGCCCGCCGCAGACGTTACCGAGATCGCAGTGGTCTGTTGCTGCACGGCCTGCACCGCCTGTTGCACCTGGGCTTGAATGGCGGGTGGCGCGCTGGCGGCTTCCCGCTGAATCGCCTGGGTCAAGGCCCGCACCACCGCGGTTGCGGTCTGGCTCGCGATGATCGCTGCTTGCTGGGCATTCGGCGCCTTGGCCGCGGCCTGTGATGCCAAGGCTTGGGCAAATTGCTGAATCGTGGTCTGTAGCAAGGTCCCGTTGCCGAGGTTGGCGGTGGAACTGGAGGCAACCGCAGCAATGCCCTGCGTCTGGGCGGCACCGGCAGCGCCCACTTGGTTCCCGGCCGCTGAATAGGCGAAGCCACCCACGACCAATTGGACTCCGCCCGCCGTGGAACGAAGCTCAACCGTACCGGTCAAGGCGATCACCCCATTGACTCCTGCTTGAATACTGGTGCCCCGAATGCCCGCAGTGAACTTGGGCGTGCGGATCCGATATCGAGAACTGCGGGACAGTTTGCGGACGACATTCGCAACCACCTTGCCGCGACTGACGTTCATTTCGGTCTGCACGTCGGTCGAGTTGCGCAAGCGACGAAAGGTCAAGGTGGTCAACCGCATAGTGCTCTCAGCTTCGATCCGCAAGGCATCCCCGTTGACACCCAAATCGAGATCCACGTAGGAATTTGCACTGGTGGAAATCTCCGATCCAGCGCCCAGTTGTTGGCCCACCTGCAGGTTCCGCTGAGCGTTGCCCAGCTTGATCGTCGCCGTGCCTTGAACTTTTTTTACGGTGGCATAGCCAGCCGTGGCCCAAGCGGATTGCGTGCCGACCAACGAGAATACGAGGAGCAGAGCCCCCCAGCAGAGAGTAGTTTCATGATTTGAGAAAGTGAATGAATGATGGGAGTAGCTTCAGAGGGGCGGAAAATGCGGCCCGTTCGCCCGCGAGTAAATCCGATCTTATTCGCTCCCTTGAGCTTTGCGTTTCTGCCCGTTCTTCCTAGAATTCCCTCCTCTTTCAAATCATCACACGAACCATGAATCTACTCCGACTCGCTGCCCTGCTCGCCCTTCCTGCTCTCATTTCATCCGCCAACGCCCAAGAATGGGCACGTTTCCGCGGAGCCGGCGGCACGGCCATCAGCAAGGCCACCACCATCCCGACCAAGATCAGCGCAGGCGACGTGAACTGGTCAGTCGATCTGCCGGGCCCCGGACATTCCTCTCCGGTCGCATGGGGGAATCGGATGTTTCTGACGACCTGTAGCGAAACCAAGGGCGGACTCAAGGCTCTCTGCATCAATCCGTCCAACGGCAACACGATCTGGTCGAAGGACCTGGCTTTGAATCCGTTTCGAAAACACAAATACAACAGCCTCGCTTCCGCCACTCCAGTCCTCGATGACAAACATGTCTACATCGGCTACAGCGAACCGAAGAAATACACCTTCATCGCGTTGACCCATGACGGCAAAAAGGCTTGGGAACGCAACCTTGGCCCCTTCGACAGCCAACACGGCAGCGGCGCCTCCCCGGTCCTCTACGATGGCAAGATCATCCTCAATTCCATCAAGGACGATGACAGCTTCATCATCGCCTTGAACCCGAAGAACGGCCAAACGCTCTGGCAAAACAAACGCCCGGACAATGCCGTTGCCGCCTACGGGTCAGCGTCGGTCTATCGCCCCAAGGGCGGCCAACCGCAATTGCTCTTCACCAGCCAGGCCGACGGTATCTTCGCCCTCAATCCGGCCAACGGAAAACAGCTCTGGCAGGTACCCGGGCTCTACACCAAGCGCAGCGCCTGCAGCGTGACGATCGCGGGAGACATCGCCTTCGGCAGTTGCGGCAGCGGTGGCGGCGGCAACTACATCCGAGCCGTCCGCGCCGGTGTTCCTGAGAAGGGCATCAAACCGTCCCCAGCTTGGGAGATTCGTCGTTCCAGTCTTTCACCCTATGTCCCCACCCCGGTCGTGCACGGCACGTATGCCTACCTGTTAAGCGACGCCGGTTTTCTCAGCTGCATCAATCACCAGACCGGCGAACAACTCTATGCCGAACGTCTCAACACGGACGGACGCCGGGGCGCGAATTTCTTTGCTTCCCCGCTGATCATCGACAACCGCCTGTTTTGCCTCACCACCAACGGCAAGCTCTACATCTGCGCCACCGGTCCGCAGTACAAGGTGTTGTCTGACTTCCAGGTTCAGGGCACCTGTCACGCCACCCCTGCCGTCCATGGCGGCCGGCTCTACATCCGCACCACCGACAAGCTCTACAGCATCGGTGGTTGAAGCACGTTGAACCGTCAGGAACTCACCGCCACTCTCCGTCAACGCGAATGGGCCGCCACAGAATTGGCTCGGCACTTTCACGTGCCTCTCGACGAGATCGTCGAGGACCTTAAGCACATTCGGAAGAGTCTCAAGCACACCGATGTTCGGCTGAATATCGATCCCGCCGAGTGTCGCAAATGCGGTTTCCAATTCTCTTCCGACAAAATGAACCGGCCTTCGCGTTGTCCCGTTTGCAAGGGCAACCGAATTCGTGACCCGCTAATGGAAGTCGTCAGTGCGAACTAGCGTGGTCGATGACCTCAAGATTCTTCGGCTCGTGTCTTGTTCCTGAAGTGCATCAGCACGGTGGACATCGCCGCTGAACGCGTTTCCACGCACATCTTGCGATATACCTCCCGCAAGTGCGCCTCAACCGTACGGCGGGAACAACCCAAGATGATCGCAATCTCCGGATTGGTCTTGCCCTCAACGAGGTGATAAAGCGTCTCGGCCTGACGCAAGGTCAGGCCGTAAGTCTCCATCGCCTCGTCAACCAAAGTCTTGTCGTCAAACAACGGATCCTCCCGCGTGATCAGCAGCAAGGTCTGCCGTTGCTCATGATCTGATTTCAGATGGAATGAGAGGCGTTCCGTTCCGTGATACTTGCGGAAGGGCTTGATCCCCATCCCCGCGTCAAATTCCTCCGTCAGGCGATCCATCCCCTCCCCCAACCACTTGGCGGCGTCTTCCGGCAGGGTCTTGGACTTAGCCGCGCTGGGATCAAAGAAAGTTCCCAACCACTGTCGCACCGCCTCGGTCATCGCTTGGATCTGGCCTTCCTCATCCAGCGAAATGATCCCGTGCCCAACCACTTGGTATGTGGATTCATCATCATCAGATGGTACAATCGATTCGGCGATCGTGGTATCGAGCCCCAAGGCTGAGGCGCTTTCATGTTGGTTGCCGCGAAACATGAACCGCGCCTGACCTATCTGGATCATGTCACCATCGGCCAAGATCGCCGGATCCGAGATCCGCCGCCCGTTCAACCACGTACCGTTGGTCGTATCAAAATCCATCAGACGAAACTCGCGCTCGGTTAGCCGCACAATCGCCGCGTGC
>JBMYQZ010000568.1:0-273 GCA_049601855.1 Limisphaerales bacterium
ATTGGTGGGACACCTTACCGGAAGCCAAGCGGACCAACGCCCTCAAGCTCACCGCCCACAGCAACGTCATGCGAGAGGACTACGCCGGCGCGGATTCCTGCAAGCAATGCCACGAATCCAAATACAACGATTGGCAGAATCATCCGCACAAGTGGATGAACGCCAAGGCCATGGACGTTTTGAAGGGAGATTTCTCCGGCAAGAAAACGATCAAATACAAAGGCGGCACCGGCCGCTTCGTGATGGAGGATGGCCATCCCAAAATGATTCTCG
>JBMYQZ010000568.1:283-4036 GCA_049601855.1 Limisphaerales bacterium
GGCGAAATCTATTGGCGCTATCGGATCACCCGCACCATCGGCTCACGCTTCTTCCAGTATTACGTCGGTCTGCTCGAGGAGGAACGCGGCGCCAACCTGCCGTGGAAAAAGGAACGCGGCACCATCGAAGGCGTGCTTCCATTCGGGTATTGGATCGACGCCGGCGACTGGGTCCCCACGGTCCACGTGTTGCGCGACTTCGATACCGACGAAGCCGAGGTCGACCCCTTCAGCGATTGGCGCTTTCTTTCCTATGACACGGCCTGCTCGGAATGCCACACCACCTGGGCATTCGGCGACTGGATGATCAGGAATGCCGGCGCCACGCGCTTCACCGACTACACTCCGCACGATGTTGACGTGCATCTGGGCAAGTTGATGCAGGCCCATCACCCCGATCGTGTTCCCAGCGATCTTCCGCTCGAGAACTACAGCTACGCCGACATCGAAAAGGTCATCCTGAAGGAAAGGCAACGCCCTCAGACCAGCGAGCGTCTGTCGCTCGGTGTCACCTGCGAAAGCTGCCATCTCGGCGCCGCCGAACACGCCCGCAAGAGCACGGCCGACAAATCCAGCGTCCTTCCCTCCTTCTTTCCCGTCAGCGAACACTTCCACTACGCCGGCACGAACGAGGCAGAAATCGTCAATCGAAATGCCGTCAACGTGAATTTCATCTGCTCGCGATGCCACAGCGGCACGCGTCCAACGTACGCCAATGGCACGCACACGTGGAACTCCACCGAATTCACCGAGGCCTCCCACGGTCATTGCTACCATCCCGGCAAGGCTGCCGAGAAGGGAATGAACATTCTCACCTGCGTGGGCTGCCACGATCCTCACAAGAAGACCGGTGCCAAATGGTCTCGAACGGCGGACCAGGACGACCAATCCTGCATTCGTTGTCATCACCAATTCAACTCACCTGAAAAACAAGCGGCGCACACGCATCATCCCGTCGGCTCCGAAGGCAGTCGCTGCATGAACTGCCACATGCCCCGATACAACGAAGGTCTGCAGAACATGGTGCGCACCCACCGCATCCAAAGTCCCGTCGATCAAGATCTCGTCCAGCAAAACCAGGTAAATGCCTGCAACCTTTGTCATCTGGACAAGTCCGTCAATTGGACCATCCGACACGTCCAAGATTGGTACCCCGGCCGACACGAGTTCAACAAGTTCATCCTGGCGAAGTACTACGACAATCCCGACGCTCCGATTGCTCCCGGATGGATCAAGAACCGACACGCTGCCACCCGGCTTGCCGGCGCCGACGCCGTCGCCCGGCGAATGCCCCGTCAGTATCTCGACTTGTTGCTGGAGTTCCTGGTCGTGGACAATCACACCATCAACCGGCAGTTCATCCAACGCCGTCTACGCGACTCGCTTGGCATCGACCTCAAAGCCGAGGGCTACCAGTTCTACCAGGGACTCGTGGAACGGCGCGCCGTCATTGACAAACTGCGCGCCGACATTCTCAAGCAACACCAGGACACCAAGGCGGCCGCCAACAACTGAGTCCGACTACTTGCCCAGAATCGCCTTCAACTCCTGCACGCAGCGGGTGTTCTCCTCCGGAGTTCCAACTGACACGCGAATCCATGCCGGCAATTTGTAGCCGGCCATCGGACGCGTAATCACACCCTTTGCCTGCAGATCGGAATACACCTTTCCTCCATCCCCGACCTCGACCAACACGAAGTTCGCGGAAGACGGAACATAGTTCATCCCCATGCGACGAAACTCGTGGTTCAGATACTTGAGCCCCGCTTCGTTGTTAGATCGCGTCCGGGCGAGGTGATCTCCATCTTCGAGCGCCGCCAAGGCCCCTGCCTGCGCCACGAGGTTGGCATTAAACGGCTGCCTGATCTTCTCCAGTGTCGAAACGAACTCGGGGTGCCCGATCCCGTATCCAATCCGCAAGCCCGCCAAACCAAAAATCTTCGAGAAAGTCCGCATCAAAAGCAGATTGGGGTGATCTCCCCGCCGAATCAGCGGCAACAGATCCACCGGAGAAGTCAAAAACTCGACATAGGCCTCATCCATCACCAGCAGCACCGAGTCCGGAATTTCGTTTACCAAGCGCACCACATCTTCACGCGCTGCCAGTGTGCCGGTCGGATTATTGGGATTCGCCACAAACACCGCCTTCGTCGCCGGCGTAATCGCCTCCAGCATCGCCGGCAAATCGTGACCATGGTCCTTGGCCGGCACCGTGATCACATCTGCGCCCATCATCTTCGCCACGATGGGATAGATCGCGAAGCAGTATTCCGACACCACGATATTGTCCCCCGCCCCCAGTAACGCATGCGCGGTAAATTCGATTATCTCATTCGACCCATTCCCGAAAATGAGATTCTCCGGCTGAACATCAAGTTTGTCCGCCAGCCGGTTCTTCAGGTAGAACGCATTGCCATCCGGATACAGGTGCACCTGCTCGACCGCCCGCTTCATCGCTTCCACTGCGAGCGGCGACGGGCCCAACGGATTCTCGTTCGAAGCCAGTTTGATCACCTGATCAAACTCCATTCCCAACTCCCGGGCCACCTCTTCAATCGGCCGCCCGGGCTGATACACCGGCAGGCCATCCAACGATTTCGCTGTAGCAAAAGGCAAAGACATGTCCCGATCAAACTAGCGAAATCAAATCCCCAAACACAATCATCGATCCGAAGGAACAAAAGGTCGATGGCGCAAGACTACACCAACACCTCGGGGATCAATTCACCATGCACGTCGGTGAGGCGATACTGCCGGCCCTGATACTTGTAGAGCAGACGCGTGTGATCAACGCGCAGCAGATGCAGAATCGTGGCATTGAGATCGTGGACGTGCACCGGGCGGTCGACGATGTTGTAACAATAGTCATCGGTAGCCCCCAGCGTAATGCCTGATCGCACACCGGCACCGGCCAGCCACATGGTGAAACATCTTGGGTGGTGATCGCGGCCGTAATTCGTCTCCGTCAGCTTGCCTTGGCAATAGATTGTCCGACCGAACTCCCCGCCCCATACGATGAGGGTATCGTCCAGCAGTCCGCGCTGCTTGAGATCATGCAGGAGCCCCGCGGTCGGTTGATCGGTGTCGCGACATTGCCCCTTGAGCGCATTGGGAAGTCCGCCGTGATGATCCCATCCTTGATGAAACAGCTGGATGAAGCGCACATCCCGTTCCGCCAATCGACGGGCGAGAAGGCAGTTCGCCGCATAAGTCCCTTTCTTCGTCACCTCGGGCCCGTAAAGATCCAAGACGCTCTGAGGTTCGTTGGAAATATCGGTCAGGTCCGGCACGCTGGCCTGCATACGAAAGGCCATCTCATATTGGGCGATGCGGGCCTGAATCTCAGGATCACCCAGTTCCCCGAAGCGATCACGGTTCAGGGCGTTGAGATCGTCCAACATGTCGCGGCGCAATTCCCGGTCGACTCCCGGCGGATTCGTAAGGTAGAGGACCGGGTCGCCGGCGTTGCGAAATTTCACTCCGGCAAGGCTAGTCGGCATGAAACCGGATCCCCAAAGCCGATCATAAAGCGGTTGATCATTCGGCCGCCCGGTGCCGCGAGAGGTCAACACGACATAAGACGGCAGATCTTGATTCTCGGAACCCAGACCATACGACACCCACGAACCAATACTCGGCCGTCCGGCCAACTGGGATCCCGTCTGGAAAAACGTAATCGCCGGATCGTGATTGATCGCCTCCGTATGCATGCTGCGAATCAAACAGATGTCATCAGCAATGCTGGCGGTATGC
>JBMYQZ010000569.1:0-4026 GCA_049601855.1 Limisphaerales bacterium
CTACGGCGACTTCGTCAATCCCGGTGAACTTTCCACTTATCATCGTGGTGAGAACTTTCTTCGACTCAGCAAGGACAAGTTGGATGGTGACGATTGTTCCGCCTGCCACGCCGCTTCGGATGACGGACCAAAGGGTTGGCTCACCGCCGGGCTGCGCGCGACTCCGCGTCCTTGGAACGTGAAGGGAATGTTTCATCCGCATCACGACCAGGCGAACACGATCGATCGCTCCTGCGTGGTCTGTCATCCGCGCTATGACTTTCATCAGCCGAACGTCACCCGCGAGCATTCCTGCACGCTCTGTCATCTCGAGCATCAGGGGAGCGGTCGCATGCCCGCGCCGCAGGATCGTAATTGCACTTCCTGCCACAACGATGCCGCCACAATGATGGCGTCCTTGGAGCGTGCGAAAGACATCCCGGCGGAGAAGTTCAAATATTGGCATACTGCGGACGTCGTGCTCTTCCCCAATCCCCGTCCTGCCAACGGGTTCACCAACACCTTCGCGACGTTCTCGAAGGGGCATCCGGAGTTCCAGTTTCTGCGTAATGAAATGAAGGATGGCAACACCCTGCGTTTCAACCACCAGCGGCATTTGTCGGATGACATCCAGAAGGATGGCAAGACACTGGTCTGTACCGATTGCCACTCCTACGACGCCAGCGGAGCGCACATGCAGCGGGTGAATTTCGAGCGGCATTGCCAGAGCTGTCACTCGCTGCAATTCGATCCGGAGTTCGATTCCCTGCGTCTGCCGCATGGAGACGCCGCGCACGTCCAGCGCTTCATTGCCAGCCTCCCCGTGCAATACGCTTCGGTAGCCCGCGGTGAGGGCAAGGTCACGAGTGAAGAAGTGAACTCGTTTGTGACCGAGCAGATGCGCCGGCTCGAGCGCGGTCCCGGATTGGGCGAAAGCCTGATCGAAACGATTTTCCACGCCCGGGATCCTTCGCGGGAACAGTCCGAGGAAAATCACGGTTTCCGGGCGACCTACTACGGTTGTGCCTACTGCCACGAGGTGAAACAACGCGAACAGAAGCTGCCGCGGATCACACCGCCCCTGATCCCCGATTGCTGGCTTGGACGCGGCGAGTTCAACCACGCCAAGCATTCCAATGTTTCCTGCGAGGATTGCCACGCCGCGCCGTTGAGCCAAAAGACCTCGGATATCCTGTTGCCGACCAAGGCCAGTTGCGCGACCTGCCACAGTCCCAAGGGCGGTGTGTCCGAAGGTTGTTCGCTCTGTCACAGCTATCACAACGCCCACAAGCGTTTGCGTTGATCCTCGCTTTGACATTTTCCACTCAGCGTTCATCTTCACGCGCATGAGTTCTCCGGAGACCGAATACCAACCGCCGACCGGCATTCGCTGGTGGCCGGCGATCTTCATTGTTTCCATTCTCGGCGTTGCCGGGTGGATCGCCCATCTGTTCACCATTCGGATGGAGGACGAGACTTTTCAGACCGTATCGATCGTCGCCCCGACCATGTTGGGCACCGTGTTGCTCACGATCTGGTGGATGTTCTTCAGTCGCAAACGCTGGGGGGCGCCACCGGGTTTCTTCGGTTGGATTCTGGCCCTGATCATTCGCGGTGTGATCCTCGCCATCCTGTGCGTGGGCGTCTTTTTTGCCGTCCGCTTTGAAGGCACGACGGGGGACATCATTCCGATCGTTTCGTTTCGTTGGGAGGAACCCAAGTTGAAGCCGGTGGAATTGGCGGAACCGGCGCCGGCCACCAACATGGTGGCGGTCCAGATCACGTTGAACGAAACGGATTGGCCGGGATTTCGCGGCGCGCAACGCGACGGCATCGTACGCGGAATCGAATCCAGTGACGCTTGGCTGCGGCCGAAGGAGTTGTGGCGAATATCCATGGGCGAGGGCTGGTCCTCCTTTGCCGCGGCCGGACCGGTTCTGTGGACGCAGGAGCAGGATGGGACGAATGAACTGATCACCTGCTACGATGCCGCCTCGGGCGCACGAGTCTGGACCCATAAGGATGCAGCGAGGTTCGACGAATTCTTCGGAGGCACGGGCCCGAGATCCACGCCGACTTACCACGAAGGCCGGCTTTACGCCCTGGGCAGCACGGGCATCTTGAATTGTCTCGACGCCGCCTCTGGTGAATCCATTTGGAGCACCAACATACTGGAACAGAACAACGCGAAGAATCTCGAATGGGCCATGTCCGGATCCCCGCTGATTCATGGCGACAAGGTCTTTGTTTCACCTGGAGGTGATGAAGGTGGCTTGGTTGCCTACCGCATGAGGGACGGCGAGAAGATACACAGCGGCGGGACGAACATCGCTTCTTACTCCTCGCCGCAGTTGTTCGAGATTCACGGTGAAGAACAGGTTCTCGTCCACAACGGCAACGGCATTTCCGCGCACGATCCCGCCACCGCGAAAGAACTGTGGTTCGCCAAGTGGACGACCTCGCCCAAGATCAACGTGGCGCAGCCATTGGTTTACGAAGGCACAAATGTCTTTCTCTCGCTCGGCTACGGGAAGGGGGCCATCATGTTGGACATCGTGCGCGACGGGGATACCTGGGTGGCGGAAGAACTTTGGCGCAGCATGCGCCTGAAGGCCAAGTTCAACAACTTCGTGCAGGACGGACAGTACGTGTATGGCCTCGATGAAGGACGCCTCGTCTGCTTCGATCTCGAAGCCGGTCAACGCACCTGGCAAGGTGACAAATTCGGGTTCGGTCAGGTGTTGCGCGCCGGTGAAACGCTCGTGGTGGTGACCGAGAAAGGTGAAGTGGTTTATGTGAACGCGGATCCGGCGGAGTTCAAGGTCATCGGCCGTTTCCAGGCGATCACGGGCAAGACCTGGAATCATCCGGCGATCGCCCGCGGCCGTCTCTTTGTGCGTAACGGCACGCAGGCCGCCTGTTATGAGCTGCAATCGGCGACGGATTGAATATCATCCCGGTGACGGTCGTTATGAGTGCGATCGTTGTCGCTGAATGAAAAACCTGACTGCTCTCATAACTTTGTTTGCCTTCGCGGCCGGCGTTTACGCGGCCGGCAAAGGAGAACAGATCTACTCGCAGCACTGCGTGGAATGCCACGGGAAGAATGGCCAGGGAGTGAAGGGCAAGTACGACGAAGCGCTCAGTGGCGATCACTCCCTCGAACGCCTCATCCGGATCATTCACAAGACCATGCCCGAAGAGACGCCGGAGAAGGTGCGTGATGCCGATGCCCGGGCCGTGGCGGGATTCGTTTTCAACCAGTTCTATACCCAAAGCGGCCGTCCCCGTATCGAGTTGTCCCGCTTGACCGTCCGGCAGTTTCGCGAAGCGGTGGCCGATTTGTTCGTTCCGGTGTTCGGAGAAGGCAGGGTTGATCAGCGACGAGGCCTGAAGTCCGAGTGGTACGCTGCCCGGAGTCAGGATCGCAAGAAACTGGTACGTGAGCGTGTCGACAAGAAGGTGAGTTATCAGTTCGGGACGAATTCGCCGGAGGAAGGAAAGTTCCAAGCGGATCGGTTTGCCGTGGAGTGGAGCGGCGCGGTCCTTGCCGAAGACACTGGCTGGTATGATTTCATCGTGCAGTCCGAGAACGGTTTCCAGCTGAAGGTGAACCACATGGAAACGCCGCTGGTAGATGGTTACGTCGCGACCGGTGACCCGAAATCGAAACGGGGTGGAAGAATCTTCCTGCTGGGTGGGCGCACCTATTCGATCGACCTCGACTGGTTCAAATACAAGGACAAGAGCGCTTCCGTGCAACTGCGCTGGAAGTCACCGCACGGGGAAGAGGAGATCATCCCGAGCCGTTTCCTTTATCCGGATCGGGTGCCCACCGTCGTGGTGACCAGTCAGTCCTTTCCCCCGGATGACGCCAGTGTGGGATACGAGCGCGGAGTATCGGTATCGGCCGCCTGGGATGAGGCGGTGACCTACGGAGCCCTGGAAATCATCGACAGCGTACTCGAACATCTGGATCACTTGAGCAGGAGTCGCGTGACGGATGGTGATCGGAAGAAGAAGGTCCAGGAGTTCTGTCGCCAGTTT
>JBMYQZ010000570.1:0-4011 GCA_049601855.1 Limisphaerales bacterium
TTTCCTCGTGACGGGGCAGTTTCCAGCGGCATCCGCTTCATCGTTGCTGCACGGGCGGACTGGTGTGGTTCGTTTTCAATTACCACGCGAGCCATTGATGAAACGCTGGATTCGTTCATTGCGGCAACTTCTTCAACGTCGGTTTCAGTTGTAGCCATGGCGTCGCCAGTCGTTACACCCAGTGATTTCCGGCGACGGCTCACACCACCGCCAGCCAAGGCTTTTTATCGTGGTTTGGATGCCCTGCGGCATCGGCTGGTTGGCTTTGGTAAACGACATAGTGGGAAAATAACCCGGTTATTGAGCGAGGCCGATGAGGTGGAGAAGATTACGGAATTCGCCGCGCTCACCGATGCCGAACTCCGGGCAAGGTTGGCAGGATTCCGCGAGGAGTTCCCGTCCAGTCAAGAAGTATGCCCGGAGGTCTTGGTGCCGGCGGTTGCCGCGGTATGCGAGGCCGTGAAGCGACGTCTCGGTCTGACTCCGTACCGGGAGCAAATTGCGGGAGCCTTGGGACTGCACCGTGGATGGCTGATTGAAATGGCAACCGGGGAGGGGAAGACCCTGACAGCCGGGATTGCGGCCGTTTTGGCTGGCTGGCGAGGGCGTCCTTGCCACGTGGTCACGGTGAATGACTACCTCGTCGAACGCGATGCGTCGAATCTGGGCAATTTGCACCGATTCTGTGGCCTGACAACGGCCCATGTCACCGGAAGTATGGCTCCGGAAGAGCGGAAGGCGGCCTACGAGGCGGATATCGTTTATGTGACCAGTAAGGAGCTTCTCGCGGATTTTCTGAGAGATCGGCTCAAGTTGGGTAATTTGCAAGACGCGGGACGCTGGATGATTCGTCGTTTGATCCGCCCTGATCAAAGTGCGGACAAAGGGTTGGTGCTCCGAGGGGTGCACTCCGTGATTGTTGATGAGGCTGATAGTGTGCTGATCGATGAGGCGGTCACTCCACTGATTATTTCTAGTCCCCGAGAGAACCCCGATCTCCAATTGGCGATCGAATTGGCCCAGAAAAAGGCCGAGGAACTTAGTCTTGGGACCGACTACCGAGTGAATCAGAGATACCGGGAAATCGAGTTTACGAAGCTCGGCCGGGCGCAATTGGAGGAGTGGTCGGCCTTGCTGCCCGCGGTTTGGAGAGGCGCGGCTCGGGCTGAGGAATTGGTACGATTGGCTCTCAGCGCGAAGGAGTTCTACCACAAAGGTAGGCAGTACGTGATCCTGGACGACAAGATCACCATCGTCGATGAGTTCACCGGCCGAGCAATGCCCAATCGGACTTGGCGAGAAGGCCTGCACCAGGCCATCGAGGTGAGCGAAGATGTCGCCATGAGTCACCCCAATGAGACGCTCGCGAGCATGAGCTTTCAACGCTTCTTCCGGATGTTCCCGCACGTCTCCGGAATGACGGGTACGGCTTGGGAGGCAGCTTCGGAATTGTGGAATGTTTATCACCTATTGGTGGTGCGAATTCCGACTCATCAGCCCTGCAAGCGAGTGCGTTGGTGTGACCGAATATTTACAAATCGAAATGCAAAATTGGATGCTGTTGTCGAATCTATTGCCGCTTTGCACCATGAGAATCGTCCTGTGTTGGTCGGGACGAGAAGTGTGTATGAGAGTGAAGAGCTGTCATCGAAGCTCGCCGCAGAAGGTATCCAGCATCAGATTCTGAACGCGGTTCGCCACAGCGAGGAGGCCGCGATCGTTGCTCACGCCGGCGAGTTGGGGCGGGTCACGATAGCCACCAATATGGCAGGTAGAGGCACAGATATACTATTGGGACCCAATGTTCGGAATCGTGGCGGGCTTCACGTAATTGCGGTAGAAAGGCACGATTCTGAGCGAATTGATCGTCAGCTGTTCGGTCGGTCGGGGCGCCAGGGTGATCCGGGAAGCGCCCAAGCCTTTGTGTGCTGTGAGGATGAGCTTGTTTCTCGTCATATTTCCGTTGTTTTTGTTCGTTTTTTGCGGCTTTGCCGGTCGAGTGTTTTGTATCGATGGGCGTGGCGTACGTCTCAACGGAGAGCAGAATCTCTGGCTTATCGACAGCGCAGCGGTGTGCTTCGGCATGATACGTGGTTGGATGAATCGCTGTCGTTTGCTCGCAAAACCTGAGCTCTTGGAATTGATTGAGAATTAACAAATCTTATGTTTATGCCCGTAGCTAGGTTCCGTAAAATCTCGTAGATTCCTGCTTGCGCGGGAAGCGGGGCATTCGTAATTCTCTACGCGTCCCCAAGATCGGTGGTCCCTTGGAAATGGCCAATCAACGAAAACATCACTTGGAGCAGTTGGAGCAGCGCGTGCTGCTGTCGGCTGATGTTTCAATTGTTTCAGTGGCTGCCGAGGTGGAAACGCAGGTCGTGATTGAAGAGGAGAATCGATCAATGGACTTGCAACTTGGAGGGGAGATTGAATCCGACAACGCGAACTCAAAGCAGAGTCTGTTTGAGCATGAAGGTGAGTTGTTGGATGGTGGAGATTTGATCGGTGACGTGGTTGAGGATGGGCAACCGGCGACGGACACCACCAGTTCGGGTGAGGTGTTGGAGACAGTGGATCTTGCTGAGCCTGTTCCTCTGAGCCTTGGCGATGAAAGTGCTTTTGATTCCCCTGATGCTGTTACGCCCCTAGCGCTGCAGCCCTTGATTTCTTTGGCTTCGATGAATGGACCTCCGATTGACGCTGATTCTGAAAGAGGAGGTTTGACTGTTTCTGATGTCCATCAATCCGATGGGACGCTTCTTGGTGTGTCTAGTCTCCGGCGCCCAGCTTCTTTATCATCCGGTTCCTTGCAGGCTTTTATTGAATCCAAGCTGGGTGAGTATCGTGACAATCTGATCACCGGGGATCAGTTGTTCATGTTGGGCACGAGTAACCTGGGAGGGTTCTTGGGTTTTAGTAATTTGACGTTGTCCTTTGAGTCCATAGCTTACCAATCGGCGACGGATTCATTTACCGGGGCGGTTCAGCTCTCGGCTGCCAGCGCTTCGCTGTTCGGCGATCGTGAATTTGCGGTAGCTGTTTCCGATTCAGATAGCGACACCGATTCGTTTGCGGCGGTCGGTTCCTACGCAGCGGGCTCCAAAACTTATTCACTTTCATTGGATGATGCTGTCCTTACTGTTGGAGAATCGATTCGGGTGCAATCTTCGAATATCAACGTGTCTTATGATTCGAAGGACAATGCAACCGATCAGGAGTTGGCAACAATTGGAAGCGCCAACATCTCGTCATCTCTGATTGGAGGGCTTTCAGTGGAGACTGCGTCATGGACGATCCGTAAGAGCGGGTTTGAAATCGGAAGTGTCACATTGTCACCCCAAGGGGGCGTGGTGGGAATTGATGGGCTGTTGGAATTCAATCAGGCTTCACTGGCGGTGGCTGATTTGGACGTGGCTTACGGGAGTGGCACTGCGGTAACTGGTAGCGTCACGCTCACGGCATCGAGCGGTAGACTGTATCCAAGCGTCGCTTCCGTTAGTTCTGCTCTCACCTCGTTCAATGCCCAATTTGAATTCTCTGGAGCCAATCCAAGTGGTGACCTGATTCTTACAGTTGGTGAGCTGGTTCTGACGGTCGGGGATGCTTTCCGAGTGCGAGGAACAGGTGTCACAATTGAGCCGGGCAATATCGGTGTGATTGCGACCATCTCGTCAGCTGATGTTTCGAGCCCGCTCTTTGAAGGCCTTTCGGCGACCGTCTCAGGATTCGAACTACGGCGCGACGGGTTCTCAGTGGACGGAGTGACAATGAGTTCTGCTGCAGTGCATGCGCTAGGGGATGTGATGTCGGTGCAAGGCGTCACGATTACTGTCGAGAACCTGGTCTTGAATCAGGTTGCAGCCGGAGGGGCCTACTCAGGTTCTGTGACTGCCAATGTGGGCGGAGTGACTTTCTTTCCTAATCTCAGCTTCCTTAGCAGCACGGTCACTGGATTGGCCGCTGTTTACGATTTTGGTTCGGGGGCTGCGTCGCTTGGGAGGATGAAAGTGA
>JBMYQZ010000571.1:0-4010 GCA_049601855.1 Limisphaerales bacterium
GTAGCCCCGCCACCTGTCATTTCCCACCAAGGCGCCCGCACGCGCTTCGACGGTGCCGAACTGATGAAACGTCCCGCGCACCCGGCTCCTGGTGCCCGCCCCTTCCTTCAACAGGAGCCCGTGGTTGTCGATCCAAGCGTTCAAATCGTAGGCGCGCAGCTCGTCGTTGGAGGCCAGACGCACGACACCGTTTGCAAGGTTTCGCAGCCGCGAATAGGGCTTCAGGTGCAGCCACGCGTCGTTGGTTATCACAATCGTCCCCGCATTCGTCAGCTGGCCGCTGAACTCGAACGGCCCGAGGATCTCCAGAGTGCCGCCCGGGGCCACGTTCAAACCAATTGTTCCCTGGTTGCCGGTGAATGCGGTCCCGCCGACCCATCTCAGAGTGCCGCCGATGCTCACCGGGCCGTCGATGGTAATGTTGGCGTTGGCGCCGACGATGACGGTGTCTGTGAACTCTGGCACGCCAATGGGAGTCCAGTTGGTAGGCGTGTGCCACGCCCATCCGGCCCCCGTCCAAGTGCGGATTGTCTGCGCGCTGGAGGTCGATGCTGAGAGGAGGGCGGCGGCAAGAATCAGGAGATGTGGTCGCTTCATTGACGGAACCTTTATTGAGTTGAACCAAGTTCGTTCAGCCCACGAATTGCCGCACATACTCTATTGGTCAGGGACTCTTGGAATTTGCGTACCGAGGTCTTTCTGGAGAGACCGTGATCCGCGAGGTTAGAACGCGGCACTGGAGCGGACTGGAGATGTACACGTGCTCCCTGAGACATCTGAAGTCGACTGCCGGGGTTGCATTCGAACGCTGTCCCTGGTCACGCATGGAGAAAAAGGTGCTCGAAGTGGGAGCGATGGAGGTTGTGCCGGTGTTGCTTCAGTCACTTGAGAGATTCCTTACATGATGCGGCGACAGATATTTGATATCAGATGCGAACACGCTTGGCCGATCGAGATGGCTTCACAATTCTTGCCAATTGCCTTTGGTCACGGATTCCGCTCAAATCCTCCGCCGCAGGCCGGGTTGTCCCGGCGCGAACTGTCTACAATAGATCATGTCCACACCCGTAAACGTAATTGTCAAGCGCGGCGAATCCGATCGCCTCAATTCAGGCCACCCCTGGGTCTACGCCGGTTCGGTCGACCGCCTTACCCGCGAAGCCGCCGACGGTGACGTCGTTCAAGTGAAGGACGCCAAGAACCGTTTCATCGGCATCGGCCTCTACAATTCCCAATCCAAGATCCGCGTTCGGATGTTGTCGAAAGAGCGCCGACCGATTGATCGCGCGTTCTTTCGCCACCGCATCAGTGCCGCGCTCGAAGTCCGCAAACGTCGTCTTCCCGGATGTGATTCCTTCCGTGTCGTCAATGCCGAGAGCGATTTCCTCAGCGGCGTGATCGTCGACAAATACGGCGACTCACTCGTGCTGCAGATCTCTTCGCTGGCCATGGACCAGCGTAAGGACGATATCGTCGCTGCGTTGAAGGAATTGCTTTCACCGAAGGTGATTCTGGAGCGCAGTGAAATGGCCGCGCGCAAGTTTGAAGGGCTGGAAGAAGCGAACGGCGTGTTGCACGGAGAAGCGCCCGGTCCGATGCCGATGGAGTTGAATGGACTCAAGTTTACGGTCGACATCCAAATGGGTCACAAGACCGGCGCCTATCTCGATCAACAGGTCAACTATCAGCAGGTCGCCGACCTGATCTCCGTGTATCCGAAAGCTAGGGTGTTGGACTGCTTCACTTTTCACGGCGGCTTTGCCCTGCACGCGGCCAAGGCCGGCGCTGCCGAAGTCATTGCCATCGACCAAAGCGAAGCCGCCATCGCCACCGCCCAGGAAAACGCCAAGGCCAATGGCCTCACCGCCCGTTGCGAGTTCGTCACCGGCAACGTCTTCGATTGGCTCAAGCAAAACACCGGCAAGGATCGCGATCCGGAGAATCTCTTTGATGCGATCATCCTCGATCCGCCTTCGTTTACCCGCAATCGCAGTTCCATCCCCGACGCCATCCGCGGCTACAAGGAGATCCACGTCCGGGCCCTGCGACTGCTGAAACCCGGTGGGATGCTCGCCACCTTCTGTTGCTCGCATCATGTCGACGCCGATTTGTTCCATTCGGTCGTCCTCGAAGCCGGCTTCGACACCCGCAAGACTCTGCGTCGCATCGCGACTTTCGAGCAGTCCCCCGATCACCCGATCATTCCCGTCATCGCGGAAACCGAATACCTTAAGGGCTTCGCTTTCGAACTGGCATGAACCCGCTGCCGCATCACGAGTTTCACGACGGGCTCAATGCCTCCTTTGGCGAGTTGAGCGGACAGGAAATTGTCAGCGCCTACGGTGATGTCGCCGACGAAATTCGGTTTCTCCAAGACGGTGCCGGTGTTATCGATCTCAGTTTCCGCGGACGCGTCTGCGTCCTTGGTGACGACCGAGCGAGCTACCTGCATGGCCAACTGACGCAAAACATCAACTCCATCGCCACCGGCCGCGGCGCCTACTCTGCGCTTTGCAATCACAAGGGCCGTTTCGAGAGCGACCTGAATGTCTTCAATCTCGAAAACGAAATCCTCCTCGATTTCGAACCGGGATTGACCGACCTCGTCACCGATCGATTGAACAAGAACATTGTCGCCGATGACGCGGAACTCTGCGACGTGTCTCCGCATTTCGGTTTGATCAGCGTCCAGGGTCCGAAGTCTACAGAAGTCGTTTCCAAGCTCGGACTCGATCTCGAAGTGCCCGCGGACTCGCGGGAGATTGTCTGGACGGAGGACGCAACTCTGGGGCAGGTCTACCTGGCGCGCTTTGATCGACTCAACACCACCGGCTTTGATCTCTACATCGCGCAGGAATCCGTTCCCGCGATCGCCGATAAGCTTATTGCTGCCGCAAAAGAACTGGGTGGTGGCCCCGTCGGTTGGAATGCGTTCGAAAGTGCGCGTATCGCCGCGGGAATTCCGCGCTTTGGGCAGGACATGACGGACGCCAATCTGGTTCCCGAAGCCGGTATTGCGGACGCCGCCGTGAGCTACAAGAAGGGTTGCTACATCGGACAGGAGATTCTCAATCGACTGCACACGTTCGCGGAAGTGAGCAAGCAATTGCGGGTGTTGGATTTTTCCGAGGGATGTCCGGAGGTTGGAGCGGAGATTCAGCACGGCGACAAGCGGGTCGGGAAGATTACCTCCGTCGGTGCCTCACGTGCCTTGGGTCTCGTACACAAATCCGCGTTCGAGGCGGAGGCGTTGAATATTGGTGATCTGCGGGGGAAGCAATCTGCGGTTGCAGTCGTTCCCTGACGGACTCGCTGTCGAAATGGAGAGACGAGCTTGCGAGTCCGAGCTGTGGCTCTTCTATCCCGTCGCCGGATCACCGAGCGCAAATTGCTTCGTCGGATCCCCCGCGACATTCTCCCCCAGCCACATTCGCAGGAGATCACGAACCGGTTTAAACCCCAGATCCTTGGCCAACTCCACACAAGCTTCGTTGTCACGCGGAATATCCCAAAACGTCCTTCCCTCCAGCCCATCGATCAACTCTCGCGCCAGGCCACAACCAACTTCAGGATCGTGCGCCATGATCGGGCCGACGTACTTCGCCCGAATCCCTTCGCGCACCATACCGAAACCGTCGGTCTTTACGCGGACCAAGCGGGAATCCCGTTCGAGCTTCTTGATCCAGGATAAACGATCGGTCCCGAATGCTTCGCGATCCATCATCGTGAGTCCTTCGATTTCCGATCCACCGCTTTCAATCTTTGCCGTAGCCGTACACTCCCTCTCCCAGCGATTCAGTCGCCACTCCGACTGAAATCCAAGTCGCGCATACACCGGTTCTCCATCCGGCGTTGCATCGAGCTTGATGCAGCGCACACTCTTCGCCTGCAGATAGTCAATTGCCCGGCGCATCAGGGCACTCGCGATCCCGCGACGGCGCATGTCCGGATGCACGAGCACCATCCCAATCCACGCGAGGTCAGCGCCGTACGCGGTGGTGGTGACGGTG
>JBMYQZ010000572.1:0-4003 GCA_049601855.1 Limisphaerales bacterium
TCATCGGCCTGATGGTCGAAAGCCACCTGCACGAAGGCAACCAGAAGCTGACCGACGATCCTACCAGTCTGGCCTATGGAGTCTCGATCACCGACGCCTGCATCAACTGGGAAGCCACCGAAGAACTCTTCGAGATCGCGCGCCAACAACTGGACGCGGTTCCCGCCTGAATCGCTTTATTCGATTCCCCACCTCTTCTTCAAGCGAACGAGCTCGGCATCAAGGTCGGTTCCTTCGTAAAAAGTCATCCAGCCTTTCACTTCCACCGTCTGCCCCGGTTCGGCGTCTGGGAATTTGGGATCGGAATGGAGGCAGGGACACAGCGTATTGCCCCACGGTCGATGGCACGGCGTCCAAGCAGTAATCACCCAGCGGTTGCCGGCCTCGTTGCAAGACGCGGCGAACGGAGTCTGGAGGACGTTGTTCGCCGTGCTCTGTTGCGCGAATTCATGGGCGCCTTTGAGCATGATGCAGTTCTGCACGCGCATGCCGGTGAGTTTTTCCTTGGTGCCGTTCTTGAGCCAGAGGCGCATGGCGAGCTCCGTGGGCTTGGGATCGGCGCGGCAACCGAACTGAATTCCATTCGGCAAGGTACGCTCAATCTCGAATCTGCCATCTTCGTTCTGCTTCCATTCGAGTGGCTTCATGTCGATCCCTTTGTCCGTCCAGACGGTGGGCACGTGAGTATGGGCAAGATAGGTAAGGCCAAGATTGGACCAGATGGCTTCGGGAACATCGACGACCACGAAGCTCCTGCGATCCCAAGGCGTGAAGACACTCAACTTGGTTTCGCGTTGGGGATCGACGCAACCATCGAGGAAACCGATCCGTGGATGCCAGCCACCCGGGTAAGGGAGGACCTTCAAGCGGTCGGGCGAATGCGGCGCTGAGAATGGTTTGATGCCAAAGCGATTCAGGGACGACTTGATCTCATCCGCCCCCAAACCAGTCGCCTGCCGCACATCCGCAATCGAGAAACCGTGATGGGCTACAAGGTTCTCGAGCCACTGACGCAGCTCGTTGTCGTCGGCCGGTTTGCGTCCGTTGGTGGCTGCGTCCTCGATCGGACGCGGCAGATCCGGCGTGACGATCACCTGGGTGGAGAGCGGATATTCTCGCCCGGACGAATCCACGTAATTCGCTTCAAACATCACGGCTTGATAGCCACGTCGACGGAGCGGCACCCGATAGCGCGCCAGCTTTCCATCGGCCGGGCGCAAGACCGTCGACGTCCATTTGCTGTCTCGGAAATCGCGATCGGAAGAAGTGGCCGTCCACACCTTCATCGACTTCGCGCGGACGTTGCTGCGAACTTCGATCTCCGCAGTCTGGTAACGCCCTCCGATCACGCGCGTGGTCAGGCTGGGCAGATGCTTGCCATCCACCGTCTCGCGAAAGAATCCTGCGAGTGCTTCCAACATGTCACGGGAACGCCCGATGTCGTGACCGAGATTCGGCGTCTGATGGATCGCCTTCGGCTCGGCAAAGTCGTGGTAGTAATGACGCGTCGCATCGACCGGCCAATAGCGATCATTGGTGCCGAGCAGGATCAGCTTGGGCATCGTGTAGCGGCGACGATTCACGTAGGGATCGATCCATTCGTAGAGTTTCTCGCGACGCTCATCATCGGTTCGACCGACCAAACCTCGCTCGGTGTAATCCGAGATCTGCTCGCTCTGCTTGCCCCAAACCGCCTGCGACCAATCGGTCTGCAGGTGCATGTTGAGTATATCGAACACCATCGGTGCGATGCCGATGATCCGACGATCCTGCGGTCCGGTCAGATAGGTCGTCCAACCGCGCTTGGAAGCACCGGTGAGGACAAAGCGATCGATCTCCTGTCCGTCGTACTTGCCGGCGTGGGCACTGACGGCATCCATGGCGCGCACGGCTGACTTCACCATTGGGAAAAGCAGCGGCCAGGTTTCATCACCGGTCTTGAGATACTGCTGGAAGGTGTGCGCGATCAACGCATCCTCTTTTTTCCCGTTGAAGAGAGGCTGATTGGGCACGTTGTTGACGACCGCGGCAGATGCGCCGGCCCGATCGGAGAGCAGGCGAAGGTATGGGATGTAGCGATCGAGCTTCTTGCTTCCGGTCACGAGCAGAAGGGCGGCATCGGGGTGACGTGTCTCTGCGGGCCGCACCAGCAGGATGTCGTGTTTCCAAGCTGTGTCGCGCCATTGCTGGGAAGTGAGTTTCAAGCGCACGACGCGGTTGTTGTCGAGCGAACCGGGCGTCTCGACTTTCCACGCGAAGGCTGCGTCCGGCTGACGCAAATAACGCGTCAACGCGGTTTCACCACGACGTGGCGCTCCCTCGAGTTGGCCGACCATCAACAGGCAGCCAAGGAGAAGGCAACGGAATCCAAGCGGGATCTGCATGCGAGGGATTTAGGTGCCAGAGCAACGCGCAAACAAGGCAATTTGCTGACGCCACTGGCACAGGCTTTGCTGGTTGCTACGCGAATGGATTCGAAGTCTAAGAACGTGGTTGCGTATCGGCTGCCGATCGATTGGATCGGCGCCGAGCGTGGGGATAAGTCTGGCCGGCAAGCCGGCATTCACATTTCCATCCGTCTGTGCCAACCTCTGGCCCGTCGCCGGTGCCGTCCCCAACCCGGACACCGCCGCCGCTAGCACACCTCGACCAACTTGGAGAGTTACCCCTGCGGGGGTGTTTTTTGGTTTTACATGGGTATTGAGCGCGAAAAAACCGTGGTCTCCGGACCGCCTGAATCGCCGGTGGCGTTGTTGGACAAGCTCCGCAAGTCGCTGGAGGCGCCCGCTGCGCGCAGCCATCAATCCGTCTCCAGATTCGTCCTTGGCAGCCTGAAAAAAACCGGAATCACCACGGAAGCGATTGCCGCTGTCGTCGAGGAACTGGAGCAGGAGAAAGCCGGCCCCTACGAACTCGATCGGATCATCGCCACCGGAGGCATGGGAGCGATCATCTCAGCGGTCGATCAAAACCTCCGGCGTGACGTCGCCATCAAGGTAATTCTCAACGCCGCCGATGCGAAACCGGAACTCATTCAACGGTTGGTCACCGAAGCACGCATCACCGGCCAACTCGAACACCCGAACATCGTGCCCCTGCACGAACTCGGCGTGACCGGAGACGGCATCGTGTATTACACCATGCAGCTCGTTGACGGCATCACGCTCAACGAGGTGCTGCAAAAGATCCGCGAAGGCGACGCCGACACCTTGAGTGAATTCCCTCTGCACGTCTTGCTGACGGCGTTTCAGAAAGTCTGCGACGCGGTGGCGTATGCACATTCGCGCGGCGTCGTTCATCGCGACCTCAAACCCGACAACGTGATGCTGGGTGAGTTCGGTGAAGTGATGGTAATGGACTGGGGATTGGCGAAAGTCCTGGGGCCTTCACCCGAAGAAGAAGCGGACTCGGGCGACAGTCTTCCGGGGATCAATGACGACACTTACCAAACCCTGTCCGGCCGCGTCAAAGGCACGCCGCGCTACATGGCCCCGGAGCAGGCGTTGGGACATTCCCACGAGATCGACGAGCGCACCGACATCTACGCCTTGGGCGCCATCTTGTACGGCATCCTGACGTTGCATCCGCCCGTCACCGGCGAATCGGTCGACGAAGTCTTGAAGCGCGCCGCCACCGGAGCGATTCCCTCGCCGACCGCGTTCAACACCCACTCCTCGTCCGTCATACTTGAAGCCAGCGGGGAGAAGGTCGATCAGGAGATTCGTTCCCCGATGTTGGATCACTGTCCCGACCGACGAATTCCTGGCTCCCTCTCGGCCGTGGCGATGAAGGCACTCGCCCGCCAGAAGCCCAATCGATACGAGTCCGTCGCCGAACTACAGAAAGAGATTGAGGCCTATCAACACGGCTTTGCCACCGCCGCGGAAAGTGCCGGCGCACTTCGGCTCATGTGGCTGTTGCTACGCCGGCATCGGACCGAATCCATTCTGGTAACCGCGGCCCTGGTCACGATTGTTGCGCTGGTCGTTTGGTTCACTTCACA
>JBMYQZ010000573.1:0-3997 GCA_049601855.1 Limisphaerales bacterium
TGCCCAGATTGACTCCCTTGTCGCCACGGGACACGACCGCCGAATTGATCTGGTTTGGGAGTCGCGAGCTGACAATTCGACCGGTTACGATATCTATCGGTCCACCAATGCCAACGGACCTTTCACCAAGCTCAACGAGCTTCCGCACGTTCCCGCGGTCTACAGCGATTTCCTGGGCGAGAATGGTGTCACTCGTTTCTATCGGGTAAGCCCCCGAGAGGTAACGGTATCGTCAGGAGCACCCCGGACGGTTCAGGGCCGATCTGCTGCGATGCGTGACGAGGACTTCTTGGAATCCGTGCAGGAAGCAACGTTTCGTTACTTCTGGCATTGGGGGCATCCAACGAGCGGACTGGCCCGGGAGCGATTCATGGAACCGAGTCATCGTCGCTGGAGCCGTTGGCGCGACCGCAGGATTCGCGCAACCTGTGCGACGGGTGGAACCGGTTTCGGCTTGATGGCGATCGTCGTCGGAGCCGAGCGCGGATTCGTCACAAGAACGGAAGCCGCGGCGCGGGTGTTGAAAATCGTTCGGTTTCTCGATGAGAAAGCGGAACGATTCCATGGGGCCTGGTCACACTGGATCGACGGCGAGTCGGGACGGACGATCCCGTTTGCCAGAAAGAACGGTGTCCAGGCCGACGATGGTGGCGATCTGGTGGAAACTTCGTTCCTCATGCAAGGAATGCTTACGGCGCGTCAACACTTTGATCGGGATGACGAGATTGAGCGTGAGATTCGCCAACGAATCACCCGGATGTGGCGTGAGGTCGAGTGGGATTGGTATCTCCGACGCCCCGATGGCAATCGGCTTTATTGGCATTGGTCTCCCAACCACGGCTGGTTGATGAATCACCGCATTGGCGGCCAGTTCAACGAGTGCCTCATCACCTACCTGCTCGCGCTCGCCTCGCCGACCCATCCGATTCCGCAGCGCTGCTACGAAGAAGGCTGGATCGGTGACCCCGACAGATACACCAACGGCAATTCCTACTACGGCCACCATCAGTGGGTCGGTTGGCCGAAAGGGGGGCGACTCTTCTTCACCCACTACTCCTTCCTCGGATTTGATCCGCGACCGTACCGGGATCGTTACTGCAACTACTTCGAGAACAACCGGAACATCAGCCTGATTCATCACGCGTACAGCGTGGAGAATCCCAAGGGCCACGCCGGCTACGGTCCGCTCATGTGGGGGCTGACCTCCTGCGAAACACCGGACGGCTATCGCGCGCTCGATCCAGCGGGACTGGACAACGGCACCATCGCTCCCACGGCTGCCATCGGTGCCATGCCCTACACGCCGAAGGAATCGATGGCGGCTCTCAAACACTACTACCACCAACACGGCAAACGCCTCTGGGGCGCGTTCGGCTTTCGTGATGCCATCAATCTTGAGGAAGATTGGGTGGCGAAAAACTACCTCGCCATCGATCAGGGCCCCATCATCTGCATGATCGAGAACCATCGCTCAGGTCTGCTCTGGAAACTCTTCATGTCGAATCCGGAGATCGCGCCGATGCTCAAATCAATCGGCTGGACCCGGTCCCATACGGTGCGCTCAGTTTCACAATCTCGCCCCAACGGATCACCCGATCGAGCGGGACGCCGAATGGCCGGGATCAAGTCATCGGAGCGGGATCGATGGCTTGCCACCCTGCCCGATATTTCGGAATTCAAACGGCAGTCATCCGATCGATTCCTCGTCGACATGGAAGTGGTCAGGGACGGGTTTCCGTACAAAGGGAAACTCGCTGAACAGCCACACACCGGCGGGCATGTCTACTTTCAGCCGCTGACGAAACAACCGTCAGCAACTGACATCGACGCCTTTCCTGCAATCTACGCGGTGGCGGATGGAGTGATTGCCCGGATTGATTATTCGTTTCGGCTGAAGGAAATGTTTGAACCCGCGATCAAACGGCCGGTTGCCAACACGCGCTATGGCATTGGACTGATGTTCGCGAAACTGGATGGGCAGGCTGTGAACTTCCACTACAGCATCGAACCCTTCATCGATCCCGAAGACGAATCCTTCTACGAACCTTTCATTCTCGTCAAACCGGGTCAGCGGGTCAGGAAAGGCGAGGTCATCGCGCGGATGTATCTCCCGTCGCACCCTGCCCTCCGCCTGAAGAGTCACATCCACTTCAACCTGACCGGCGGACGAAGCAGACCGTTCATGGCACCGACGATATTTGACGAAGACACAACGATCGCGTTCCACGCAAGATGGGGACAACGAGGGACGGACGGAGGGAAACCGATGCCTCCGACGATGGGATATCGACTGACCCCGCAGGAGGATCCTACGCCCAATAAACCTGGACTGTGATGGAACCGATCCAATGATCCGAAATCTTTTATCCATCTGTGAGGAAGAACTGACAACGATCTCCTGCTTTTCAATCAGCCAAAATCGGTCTGGGTTTCCGGCCGCGCCCTGCGGAAGCGGTTATTTGCCGACAATCCGTTTTCCATACTCGTTGGTCGGGTCGCGATACATCGAGTGCAGATGATCGTGTGGGTCCCCGCCGAGATCCTGACCGGCATACTCGATGATCAGCGATGGTCCTTGAATCCGGTATGAGAAATCACCGTCATCCTCCATCGGTCCCCACCAGCCGAAGGTCATGCTGTCCGTTTGCTCTTTGAGTTCTGCCATCCGCTTTTTGGCCTGCGCCTTGGGCAGGTCGCCGACGTAGAGTTCAATCACCGCCATGAGCGCAGCATTTTGTTTCTGGTTGAAACCTTTCGCGGAAACACCAACAGGGTTAGGGACCCGGCCGTCTCTGCCGGCCCCAGCGACGAGTCGGCCTCGCTTGCGTCCAACGATCGCTTCTTTTTGCTGGGCTTTGCTGAGGCTGCGCAACAGAGCGAGCGCGGCTTCGTCTTTGGTCAGCATCGGTTCGATGGTCTGACCGCCAAGTTTGAAGCCACGAGGTTGCGTGCCGACGAAGCTTGGCGACAGCGACATCTGATCGCCATGAAAGGTGAGGTTCACCGCCAGGTGATGCCCATCAAACTGCAACGCCCAGGGCGCCTCAGCGGACGGATCTCCGAAGATCGCCAGCCAGAAATCTTCCGCGCCGAAGCCCGGCCGACGCCGGCCGTTGCGAAGCAGCCGATCGTCCGCCAGCGGGATGCCTCGAACCTTGAGATATCCTTGCGGACTGAGAACGGCGGCGAGCAAATCGCAGGCTTGCCGCAGCTGCTTCTCATTCAGATCACCCATGCGAACACCACCCTGCGGTCCCCGCGGTGGAACATTGGTCCAGCGGGACTTCTCCGCGCTGTCAAACGGCAGCGCCGCCTGTTTGCGGAGATCATCACTCAGTCCGGCCAAGAACTGCTGAGCCTGTTTCGCCATCGACTTCGGAGTGGCCGCTTTCGAGGTCTTGGGTTCGTAGTTTGAAAGCACCTTGCTGGGCAACGACGGATACTTGGTTGCCGCCAGTCCAGAGAATGGACTCAGAAACAAGATGAAAGCGAAACACGGGATCAGCTTTTTCATGCGGCAGGTTGGTCCGTCTCCCGGAAAAATGCAATCCGGTCCGATCCTGTGACACGGGTCAATTTTGACTCGGAGTGGCCCGATTCTTGACGCAGAAAAAGTTCCGCCTGCTGAGTTGCAATCACTTCAAGACTTCGGCAAAAAGCGTCAAGCCCTTCCAATCAATATCAACAATGAAAAGACTCTGCTTCCTCTTCCTCCTGATCCCGCTTCTTTCAGCTCCGGCAGCTGACGAAGAAGCCTGGCAAGTCACCAGCAAGGCCTGGGACGCGCTTGCCGCCAAGAATTGGAACGCCGTTGAGGAACTCGCCAATCAAGCAGCAAGAAGATGGGGTGCCAGTGCCAAAAAAACCAACGATGGCTTGGGCAAGTTTCCTTCAGCAAATGAAGCCAAGGGTTTCGCGAATCTCAACGAACTGGCGACGATCACCTTCATCAAAGGTGAGGCACTTCGGAAGAAAGGCGATACGGATGGCGCTCTGG
>JBMYQZ010000574.1:0-3989 GCA_049601855.1 Limisphaerales bacterium
ATCCATTTTCCCCGCCTGCTCATGCTGCGTCCTATTTTACGAACGACACGCTGACCAATGTGCCCTTGCTGTCGCGACCATAGACGCGGCCGTTAGCCAGCGTAGGTGCGGTCCAGACGGGGCCTTCGAGGATCTTCTTTTCGAGCAGGACTTTGTGCGCCTTTGGATTGGCCTCCGCAATGATGAGAGAACCGTGTTCACCCAGCACGATGAGCTTGCCATCGGAGGCAATCATCGTACCGGCGCCATGACCTTGGTGTTCCCAAATCGTTTCCCCGGTCTTCCAGTCCATGCATTGCAGCACCGAACGATTGTTCTCCACCTTGCCGCTGAAGGAATAGTGATGGTCACCGATCAACACGCCGGCTTGCACGTGATTCTTGGTCTCGCTCTTGAATCCTTCCACCGGTTCGCCATCGGAGAGATTGAAGCGCTTGCCCTTCACGTTGTAGCCACTCACGAAAACCGAATTGGCGTCGATGACCGGGTCGGTCGAATTCTGTCCCCAGCCGGACGCGAAACGCTGGCTCCAAAGGACTTTTCCATCCGTCGACTCCACGGCGACGATCTCCTTTTCGGACAAAATGGCAAAGCGTTGCTTCCCATCGACTGTGAACGGAACCGGCGTCGCATAGCCGGTGTCCTTCTCACCATTCAACCAGACCTTGCGCCCATCCGATTTGCTCAGCGCCATCCCGGCGTCCCCGGCGTTCAAGTACACCCGATCGCCGAACACCACGGGCGAACTGGCATAGCCCCAGGTGGGCATGGTGGCTCCAAACTCCTTCACAATGTCCCGCTTCCAGATCTCATCGCCGGTCTTGGCGTCCAGGCAGAAGACCTGTCCGGCACGACTGAAGTGGTAGGCCCGTCCCTCCACAATCGTCGGTGTGGCACTGCTGCCACCCGGATAATACAACGCGCCTTTCGTTGCCGGATAACTGTATTGCCAAAGCACTTTTCCATCGGTCGTCGAAAGACAAACAATCGTATCCTGCTCCTCCGCCCACCCGGCCGTGTAAACCCTGCCGCCCACGACAGTGACACTCGAAAACCCCAACCCCACCGGCACTCGCCAATGCTCCGCGAGCTTGGCCTCCTTCGGGAACCAGCCGGATTCCTTGGAGATCCCATTGCGATCCGGACCCCGGAAATTCGGCCAATCAAATTCGCCGCTTTCGGCAACTGCTGCGGAATCAAACAGCTTGGTTTCCCCCGGTCCCTCGACGCGACCAATCTTGCATCCTATGGTGACCATGAGGACAGCCAATAGGAGGGTGATATTCAAAGCCTTCATCGCCGCGAGCATGCCCGGAAAGATTCGCGAGTCAATGATTGTGCCGACCCCGCCACTGTCGCACCTTCGCCTTCATGGGACACGCCACATTTGAAGTCGGAGATCTGTCCGCGGTGATCGGCGACAACGCCGCGCATGAGAAACATCGCGCCGGGTACAATGGCCTCTGGAGCCTGCGTCATCGCAGCAGCACGCGCAGTATGTTCGTGCCGGGAATCGCCGGGCTGAACCTTGAGCACTACTTCAACGGCGACAACATGCCTGACCGCAAGGTGTACTTTGAGCCGCGTACGGCACCCATGAGTTTTCGCAAACTGTCGAACAGCGAGGCGGAACTGCATCAACCGGCGACACCGACCTTTCATGTGGAGAGTTGGACGCGCTTCAAGTTGGTTGCTCCGCACTACATCGACATGACCTTTACCTGCATGCCCACGCAGCACGTCTTTCATCGCGACTGGATCGGCATTTTCTGGGCGAGCTACATCAATGGGCCGCTCGACAAAAGCATCTACTTCCGCGGTGGCTGGCCGGACCGCAATGGACTTTGGACCCAGCTTTGCACCCAGGCGCACAACGACGAGAGCACGGTACTGCACAAGGATGACAAGAATGTCCTGCAGTTCGAAGAGGGGCAGGAAACCCTGTTCAAGGCCTTCTCGCGCTTCCGTTTCGACGAGCCCTTTTACTACGGCAATTTTGAGCAACACGTCTGGGCCGTCATGTTCGATCGGCCCAAGGAGATCCGCTTCGCTCATTCACCTTCCGGTGGCGGCAACAACTCAGCGTTTCAAACCACCAATCCCGCGTGGGATTTTCAGTGGATCATTCCGAATTACGAAGTCGCCAAGAAATACACGCTGCGCATCCGCGCGTTGCTGCGCGAAGCGTGCCCGCGTTCAGAAATCGAACGCGAGTACGCGAATTGGAAGAAGACGTTGTAAGGGCGACCAAGAGCCACCGCTAAGTTGTCACTCAATCTTGAACGACAAGAAGAAACGCTCGGTGTCGGTTGCGAGGCTGGTGTTGTCCGGTTGCGGCGGGCGGGCTTGAACGGCCAGCATGTAGGAACCGTTGGTCGCATCGACATGAATAAACTCGGCCTCGACACCTTGGGCGCTGACTCGCATACGGACCGCCGGAAGATTTACGAAGAGCATCTCCGTCTGGTTTACGCTGGCGCCGAGATCTTTGAATCTCTGGATCATTCCCTTGAGTGGACCTTCCTCCGGGAGTTTGCCGATGACTTCGGAATGTAGTACGGTGACCTCAAGGCCATCAGCATTCCTCGTTGAGACGGAATGCATGACTCCGATTCCTCCGGTGGTCGTCGGCATCTTGATCATGGTATCGACGAACTGACCCGGAAGCATGACCGAGAATCGGCCGCGCGTTGACTTGGCCAGGCACCAACCCTCGGCATCGGGTTCGCCGGCCCGCGCCCGATGGATGATCGGCTGATTGTCCGGAATCCCTTCATAGGGATTCGCCAGAATCGCTGTGACTGGCGGGTGATTCGGCGGGGAGGAATCATTGGTGACAACCGCAGTCAGATTCGTTTCCGTGGCAACGTTCGATTCACCATCGTCCTTGGGTGAGCAGGAGCAGAACTGCAGAGACGTGAAACCGAGAAGAACGAGTTGAAGGAACCGGTTCTTCATCCGCACTCCGACTGGAACGTTTCGTAGACCTGCGGTGAGTTCAGTTCCTTGGCGGAACGATGGATGATCTCGCAACTGGAATCAGGAATCCAGATGACCACGTAACTGTCGCCGCCACCCAACTGCTTGTCTGGGCGCAGTTCCACAAGGGCTGTGAAGATCGATTCGTGCAACTTCATCACATGTGCCCGCCGGTATGGCTCGGCGTCGGGGAGTTCACGGAACCGGCGGTTGAGCGTAGCGAGGAGTGTGTCGGCAGCCGGCAATTCGTCATAACCGTAATTCGGCCATTCATCCACGAGACACGAGTCGCCGTCGCTCACGCGGAACTGACTGCTGTGATTCACCACGAGACTGGGCACGCTGTCTTCCGAGCCGGGCATGACGGCGTACCCGGTGAAGGAGTCGCCCCGAGATTGTAGTTTGGCGATGTGTTCGCGGATTCCGGATTTGATGGCACCGATCAATTCCCGATCGTCTCGAGTGAGGAAGTTTTGGATCTCGGCGGTCATGGGTTTAGCAAGGGTAGGCCATTCGCGGGTCGCGTGTAACTGAAAAGCGGTGCCGTTGACACGTGATCAGCGCAACCCCGGTTGGGGCATTTCGGATTCCCTGTTGGTCCTTCGGTTTGCTCTTTGAGGAACTCGATGCCCCAATCGCCGAGGATCACAAGGCGGTGGGCATGTAGCCTCGCCGGAACAGCTCGCTCTCCGAGGCCAAATTGTCAAGGTGGAGCGTCTCAATCGCCGGGTGACCCATGAACCCGTAGTCAGTGTAGCTTTGGTCATCGGAGATGATCAGGACCATGTTCGGCGTCTTCGCCGCCTGAACCGCGAAGGCAGCGAGAACACCAAGGGTGCAGATGATACGCGTCATGGGAGAAGCGTACGCCTGCAGTTCGAAGGCAAGTCGACGCCGCTGTCGCGCGTGCAGCTCTGGGGGCGGGCCGACTGCTGCTGGTTGCCCATGGCGAGCCTCGCGATCCTGGTGACGGACTCCGCGGACCCAACGGCGTTGAACAAGCCTTTGTT
>JBMYQZ010000575.1:0-3964 GCA_049601855.1 Limisphaerales bacterium
ACGAAGTGATCAGTAGTCTGCAGCGCAAGCACGATCGTCCATTTTTCACCTTCCTTTCCTACTTCACGCCCCACCGTCCAACCATGGGAAAGGAAGAAGACATTAAGAAATACGAAGCGAAGCTCAGACCAGAACATATCCAGCGCAATCCGACCAATGCGGCGATGATTCACAGTCTGGACGAGAATGTCGGCCGCCTGATGAAGTCGCTCGACAAGCTGAAGATCGCGGAAGACACGTTGGTGATCTTTGCTTCAGACAATGGCGGCAACCACTATGCCGATGTACCACAGAAAACCAGCAACTCCCCTTTGCGTGACGGAAAAGGGGCCGCTTACGAAGGCGCTTATCGAGTGCCCCTGATTGTCCGCTGGCCCGGTAGCATCAAAGCCGGCACGGAAACTGCCGAGCCCGTAAACAGTATCGACTTCTTTCCGACCCTGCAGGCGTTGACGGAGCAGGAACGAACCCCTGACATCGATGGCATCAACCTCCTTCCGCTCCTGCTGAAACAACAGCCGTTGGGACGAGAAGCACTCCATTGGCACTATCATCACGGTGGCGCGTCACCGCACGGTGTCATTCGTAAGGGCCGGTATCGACTGGTCGAACACTTCGACGGCACACCGGCCGAACTCTACGACATCGAAGACGACCTCGGTGAAGCGGTAAACCTCATCAATACTGAACCGGAAGTAGCAGAACAACTGCTGGCAGAACTTCGTGGATGGCGAAAGAAAGTCGGTGCCCAGATGCCGACGATCAATCCCAACTACGACCCCGATCGAGTTCACGAATCGTTGTTTTACCACCAGTGGCTTGAGCAACAACAGGACCGTCAATGATCACGCAGTGACGTCGCGGTTCATTACTGCTTTCACTCCTTCGGCACCCGATACTCTTCGGGCATGTCGAGGTGCTTGCCGCCGGTCCAGTAACGGGTCATCTCCTCCAGCGAAGGCAGCTTGACCGGACGAACCACACGCAGGCCCAGGAATGGCGCATCGGTATGAAGCCAGGAACTCCTGGGAATCTGCGGATCCTGAATCTTCCAATCCGGATCGGACGCGCGCCGAGCCGAAGCACGAAGTTGGTCGGGAGTATCGTCCCATGAACCGCCCCGCACCACTCGCGGATAAACCTCCACGGGCCGATTCAGCGGATTGACTCCGACCGCATCAGCAAACTTGGAGTAGTAATCCGAAGCGTATTGGTCGAGACACCATTCGGCGACATTGCCATGCATGTCGTAGAGGCCCCAAGGATTCGGCTTCTTGGTTCCCACCTTCTGGTATTTGAAGTCACTGTTGCCCTCGTGCCAGGCGTAGTCCCCGAGCTGCTTGGAATCATCGCCGAAGTGATAGGCCGTCTGTGCGCCGGCCCGACAGGCATATTCCCACTCGGCCTCCGTGGGCAGCCGATAAAATCGACCGGTTCTGGCACTGAGCCACTGGGTGTATTTGCGCGCGGCGTATTGGGTCATGCTGATCGCGGGATAACCATCCCGGCCCATACCGTAGGACATCTCGACGTAGGGCTTGGTGGGGGTAGGCGACGACCACAGTCTGGTTGCTACGACTAACCACGTCGGGATCGAGCTGGTCACTGCTGTTCGCCAAGCCATGCTGGAACATGAAGAGTTCGAATTCATTCCAGGTCACCTCCGTGCGTCCCATCCAGAATGCGTCCACCTTCACTTCATGCTGCGGTCCTTCGTCCGCCTTGCGGCCGGATTCGCTCGCCGGACTTCCCATGGTGAAGCGACCAGCGGAAATCGGGACCAGATCGAAATCTGCATGCTCGTTTGATTTGTTACCGGGAATTCGCTCTCGATAAGGGACGAAATTTTCCGACCCAGCTGGTTGGGCCTGATTCAGGATGCCCGCCCGCACTTTCCTGGCCAATTCGAGTTCAGTCCGCCATGCCGTGTCTTCAGGCTTGGACTCGGAACGGCGCGATTGTTGCGGCGGCGTGGTTGCACACGACACGGTTGCAACAACGACTGCCATGGATACGGTGCGGATGCAACCACGCCAAAGCAGCCTCCCTGTTTCCGATAACCCGCCGATTCTCAAGATCTCAGTGTTCATTACTATTGAAGGCTCAATTCAATTTGCATGCGTGATCGGGATCAACCACCGAATACACTGAAGACACGGATTTCTGAAAACAAACAACTGGTCTTCAAATGACTCATTCTGTGCACTCTGTGCCTCCAGTGGTTGAAATATTCCGGGATTAAACCAACCCCTCTCGAATCGCCTTGGCGACTGCGCCGGTGTTGGTGTTCACGTGGAGCTTGGAGTAGATGCTGCGCATGTGGTTGACGACGGTGTGGGGACTGATTTCCAAGACTTCGGCGATTTCCTTGTTCACGAGGCCTTGGGCCATTTGTTCGAGGATCTGTTTTTCACGGTCGCTCAGGCCGTAGTCGTCTGACTGGGTGGGCTTGGCTTGGGCAAGTTGGTTGAAGAGTTGGAGGACGCGTTCGGCGACGTCGGGGTCCATAGGGGCTCCGCCACCGGCGGCTTGCCGAATGGCGCTGAGCACCTGTTCGGTGGCGGCGGTCTTGAGAAGGTAGCCGTTCGCGCCGGCGCAGACGGCGTCGAAGATCTTGTCGGTGTCGTTGAAGACGGTGAGGAGTACGATGCGGGTGTCCGGGACGATCTGGGCGAACTTCTTCAGGGCGCTGAGTCCGTCCATGCCGGGAAGGCCGACATCCAGCAGGATGACATCGGGCGGAGTTGCTTCGACGGCTTTCAGGGCGGATTCGGCGTCGGCGAAGGCCTGGGGACAGCTCATGCCTTCGGCGGAGTCGATGGCGCGAACGAGGCCGCGACGGTAGATCTCGCTGTCTTCCACGAGCCAGACGGTGATGTTGGACGCACTCATTGCGGTCGTAGCGGAGCGGTGAAGGTCACTTTGGTTCCTGCCTCCGGTTGGCTGTCGATGACGACTTCGCCGTCGAGGGCGCCGGCCCGTTTGCGGAGGTTGGCGACGCCGTTCACGCGCGTCACGTCTTCCTCATCGAAGCCTTTTCCCCAATCTTGAACTTCGAACCAGAACTTCTGCTCGTCACCGCCGACGCGACACTGGATGCGATCGCTGCCGGAATGGCGGGCGGCATTGTTCAGGGATTCGCGAAAGGCAAACAGCACTTCGCGGCGAAACTCGAAATTGACCTTGGCGTCCGGAGCGGCGACGACCTCGAAGTCGCCGGTCAGCGAACCGAGAATGGACGGCACCAAGCGCTTCATTTGTTGACGCAGTTTCTCCAGGGAGGCTTCCCAGGTGTCCAGCAACCAGACGATATCACGCATGGCATCCGTTGCCTCCCCGCTCGATCGATGCAAGAGATCGAGATCTTCGCGGAGGTCCTCGGGAAACTCGGCGGCGTTCAGCAGGTTTTCGCTCAGGAGACGCATACCGCCGAGACGACTACCGAGATCGTCATGCAAATCGCGCGCGATGCGCGAGCGAAGCTCTTCCTGGTGGCGCGCCAAGGCCCGTTTGCGCCGTACGATTGTCAGTCCCACGAAAGCGAGTGAACCGGTCACCAGTAAACCAGCGACCACCAGCGTCCAACCGAGCGTGTGTTCGGCCCGAGTGGCGATCCTGGTCTCCAGATCGGCGATCTGTCTCTCCGTTTCCTTTCGCTCCTCCAAGCCATCCAGCCAGGCTTGCAGACCGATCAGGCGATTCTGACTGCTGAAGCCGTCGACGAAATACTCCGGTTTCCATACGTCCACGTAACGCTTCATGGTAAACACATCGCTCGCCGTCACCTTCGCTCCCACGGCCAGGTTGGTTCCGTTTTGCATGACCTGTATCTCCGCCAGGCAGACGCTGTAACGGCCTCCGCTGATGTGCCACATCTCCCCGATTTCCATCCGGACGAATCGGGCAGCAACGCCTCCCGCGGGAAACACGGCCGCGTTGTCCCCGGGATTGGGAAGAGCGGTTT
>JBMYQZ010000576.1:0-3964 GCA_049601855.1 Limisphaerales bacterium
CGATTTGCTCAGCTTCGAGCTCAATCCGAAGGACTGTAAGATCTGGACTATCTTGGATGACGCCGATTGCGGCGGCTCCTGCAGTCGCTGCGATATGACCTCCGTCATAGACACCGCGCGCGCCGGGTTCGACCGACGTGGCCCGAAATTTCGTGGCGCCATGTGGATAGTAAACCTGAGTTACATGTCGACGCTCACCCTTGATGGGTGTGCCTTCCCAAACATAACGGAGTTGTCCGGGAGTAACCTGGGTTCGAGGATCTTCCAGTGTTCGATCCACAACTTGAAGACGCCAATCTGGTTGGGGAGCGAACCAAACCAGCAGATCGGCTGGAGGGGTGAGCATGCTGATCTTGCCATTTGATGCGACGGGGGCGGTCATGTATGTGTTGGCCCAGTGGCTACCGATTTGAGGGCCGATATTTTGTGTGTTCCACAGTGACTGGATTTCTGCGGGAAAGGATTCCTCGAAGATGACGGTTTCGCGACGGACGAGAAATCGATTTTTAACGAACACATATTCCTGGACGACCTTCACCGGGAGACCTTCGGGGTTCTGGATTTCCACTCGTGCGTATGTAGTCTCTTCGGAGTCTTTGAAATAGGAAACAGTCGTTTGGATATCCGGCATCTTACCCCGCTTCCAATCTTCGCTGATTCTATCTGGATCAGAAAGGAGACGACGTGGGGCGGCGCCGGATTGATCGACTATCGCCAGTCGATTCTCGGGAATATCGCCCTTCGAGGTCACCACTTGAGTGAATGGGGCTCCCCAACGATTCATGCCCAGGATTCCGCCCGCATTGAAAGGGAAACTGGTGGGGACAAGATCCACGAGAACAAAGAAGTCGCCCGGATCCCATCCGCTACGCAGCACCAGTTTGTCGGTGACCGTTCTATCGGTGAAGGCCTGGTTGCAACACAGATTCGCTTTATCGGGATCAGGATCTAGGTCCGGCAGGAACCGGCCCACGATGTTCTTGTCCCGATGAGGAATGCGGGCGTACTCCCGGCGGTGAGTGACGAGGCCTCCGGCATGCGGTGTCCGGATCTCAAGACCATCGTCTGCGGCGAGCCAGGCAAGTACGATGTAGGGAGCGGTTTCCTGATTCCGGAGGTATCCATCCTTCAATGTTGGGCCGAGTTGGTATTTCAGGTAGTTCATGGCCTTGTGCGCGGCAAAACGGTAAGAGCCATTCTGGGTCGCTGAGGCAACACTCTCGAGAACACCGACTCGCAATGCCGCCGTACTATTCCAACCCCCATTGGGACCGTAGGGATTGATGGCGCCGTCAGGTGTGATCTCGGCCATTAGACGTTGCCAGATCGGTTGCATCCCGGAATCTGCAAGAAAACGATTGTCCCCGAACCATTCTAAGCTGGCGAAAGCATAGGCACGTGTGGAGTCCTGAAAGTAACCTGTGTCATTCTGGAACAGATCCTTGACCCTCCAAAAATCATCCCAGACCTGCTCCGAGTACTTCTTCCAGTGAACCGCCTCAGGAATGTCGGGATACCACTTGGCGGCTAGACCTTTAGCGAGAGCTTCGGGCATCGATCGATGACAGGGGCCTCTCCATTCGATGGGTTTGGAATTCCAAACATGTAGATGTCGACAGTAGTAAAGCCAGAGTTCGCGAAACCAGGATGATTCTGGCGCCATCAACCCTCCGTCAATGAGATACTTGCGATAAAGAGGTAGGAATGCCGGGGGTTCGGCAAATTGTTCGGTCCAACCCTTTTCTTTGACTTCTCGCTGTAGAGCAACGTGAAAATCTTTGAGCATCACAATACAGGCTTCACCCCAGAAAGAATTCCCTGTTTGAACATACTTCGCTAGGGACGGAAGTAAGAGTGCTGGCCCCCCCAAGCCCAGCTTTGGTTGTTTAGCGAACTCGAGCATTCCGCTGTCTTCTATCCAATGCATATAGGTTTCCCGGGTGACGGGAGATTTCGGGATGGGATAGTATGCAGAATTATTGGTGTCTGGAGATCCGTATCGGTAACGTTCGATCGAAGGGGCGTAAAATGTGGGAGATCCAACTCGCTCGACTTGTTCAAAGTCGTCAATGGCTTCCACGGTCGTCGGTCTAGAGCATAGCAGAACTTGGATGAACATGCTCCCGATAACTGATCGAGTGGCGATGCTGATTTTGCTCTTCATTGCCATGGAAATTCGCAAAGGACGCATCTCATCTCCTAGTTAGACTGGCGCTCATCTAGGACACGATTCTTTGCTTTGATCCTGTTGCCCTCAAGAGTGACATCGTCCGTTTTGTTTCCGATGCGTATGCCAGTGCTTTGCCGTCCGCTTCCGGTATCTTCGATTATGTTTCGACGAATCACGGTCCCGCTGGTCACTCCGTCCACAAAGAGTCCCCAGCCTTGATTGTCACGCACGATATTTTCTTCAAAAGTTACCCGGTGAGCAGCCATTGGCGCGGTTTCTGATCGCCAGTAAACGCCTCCTTGCTGATTTTTAATGATCGTGTTTAGTCTGACAAGATTGTCGCTGTCTTTGTGTCCTATGGACATACCGTATCCGCCGTTGTTCTCAAGCCAGTTTCCTTCGGCAACGCCGCCGCGAACCCGCCAACAAAAGAAAAAGCCATCTTCATCGTTTTCGATTGCGCGACAATTGATCACCTTTGGCCTCTGTGAACCGCTTCCAGGATGTAAGCCAAAACCGGCACATTGTTGCACAACACATCGATTGACTTCGACTTCGTTGGACTGCTGAAAGCTAATCCCATCACCCTGATAGTTGGTAACGACGCAGTCGGTGATCAAACAATGATCACCTCGGTAAAGATAAATGCCTGCTGTACGGCATCCATCAACTTTGGTGGGGTTGTGTTTTCTATTTCCATCCACAATCAGGTGTTCAATCTGGGCATCCTGTATTTCGTAGCCACTAATGACAGGAAAAATGGTGGCCGCGAAGCCGCCATCCGCGACCATGATGTCAGCGTTCATCGGGCGGGTGAGAGTAAAGTAGTTATCTTTTTTATTGAGGATGGTTGCACAGACTCCATGGAAATTACGCTGCGTATTGGAAGCGACATAAACTCCGCCGCCAATGGAGAAACCTTTGAGATGCTCAATGGTGATTGCCGACTCGCCGAAATCGCCGTCAGCTACAAGAGGGGTTCTATACTCGACATCCTTCTTGAGAACGGTCTTGCCTGGCGTGCCTCGAACCGTAACACGACTGCGCAAGTGCAAGGAATCCCGCATGAGAAATTCTCCGGGACCGATTTTTACCGTTCCGCCTCCAAGGTTGCCAACATAGTCTACTGCAGCTTGCAGTGCCCGATTATCAGAGCCGACAATTTCTGCATTCTCAAGTCCAACCGTGATCTCGATCGCAGGAAGAGCGTGAAGTTCATTCTCCGCATAGCGACGTCCTGCCTGATCCCCAAAAGCATGAAAGCAACAGATAAAACTGAGAAATATAAGATACTTTTTTAGAGTAAGCTCCATGAGGATAATTATCGAGGGGCTCTCACGCAATGGCGAGTTCAAAATTAATTCAGCTCACTTATCCATTGTGTAGTCCACATAAGAACCAAGATTATCGAAATGAAGCTCCCTCCTGAACTTCTTGAACGTTTGGTTAAATGTGGCGTTCGACATTGAAAATTACTACATCGAATCATTCACTCCTACCGCGAAGTCGATCGGTATAGAAAGGGAGATGCAGATTGTAGGTTTTCAATCTGAAGGGGTTCCATTTCCGGATTAAAAACAACCCATTCCACCTGGCCAGGAGTGAGTTCAAGACGCAACACAGAAGCTTTAGATGAGTCCTTGACGATTTGAATGCCGGAAGCGTGGGCGGTCGCCTGCAATTCATTGGCATACGCAGCCCTGGTATTAGGGTTGGGGTTATTTGAGGTCGCTCTGGCCCGATAGGGCGAATGCGGATAGTAAACTTGGTGAAAACCAGTTTTTCACCGATTGC
>JBMYQZ010000577.1:0-3962 GCA_049601855.1 Limisphaerales bacterium
CGTCGAAACCACGGTTCTGCAACCACAGCAGGACAGCGGTGGCAAGAACGGCCCCGATTAACAGGTGACGGGTCATTCCGGCAATTCACCCGTGAGTGTTCGCAAGAAAGCTATGATCTTCCCGGTATCTTCATCCGGAAGTTCGCGACCGAGTTGATAGCGCGCCATCGTGATGACCGCTTCCTTCAAGGTCTCCGCGCCGGCATCGTGAAAGTACGGCTCTGTGAGTTCCACATTTCGCAGACCGGGCACCTTGAATTTGTGACGATCACCGTCCTTGCCAGTCACATTGAATCGCCCAAGATCCGCGGTGCTTATCTCCCCGCCACGGTCCGCGAAGTAGTCCCCCATTGCGCCCATCGTCTGGTACATGTTGCCACCGAGATTGACCCCTTGGTGACAGCTCACGCACCCGTAGCCGCGAAACAACTCATAGCCCTCGCGTTCCTCCGTAGTCAGCGCCTGTTCGTCGCCCTTCAGGAATCGATCAAAGCGCGAATTTACAGTCACGAGTGATCGCTCAAAGTCAGCAATGGCCGACCGGATATTCTGTTCATTCAGCCCGTCGGAAAATGCCTCCGCAAAGGCCGCCACGATTTCATCGTCCGTTCGAAGCTTCTCGACGATCTGCTTCCAATCAGAGCCCATCTCAATCGGATTGTGCGTTGGACCGTCGACCTGATCCTCCAGCGTGGCCGCCCGACCATCCCAGAACTGCACAAAGTTGAAGGCAACATTGAGCACGGTAGGTGCATTGATCGGGCCAACTGCGCCGTTGATCCCGATCGAAGTCGGACGACCATCCATCCCACCATCAGCAAGCGGATGACAGGTACTGCAGGCAATGGTGCCATTACCGGACAAGCGAGTATCGTGAAACAACTGTTGCCCCAGGGCGACGCGTTTCGCGTCCAGAACCGGTCGCCTCAGAGGTGTCACAAACTCCGTCTCATACTGACCCGAATCCACCGCCGCACGCGGGTTGATCTGCGAGACCGGGAGATCGCCGGGAACGACAGCGAAAGCCAAGACCACAACTGCGGCCACGAGCAGCCAAGCAACGATCGGCGATCCCGGATTGTCTCCCGGGCGGGACGAAAAATCGGGTTTATCTGTCACGCGTCTATCGTACGCCCTGGGCTTCCAATGCGCGCAACTCGGTCATCCATTCCGAGCGATCGGATTCCGTGACCTGCGGATCCGGCAACAGGCTGCGACGGGTGCAGTTCAGCAAAGCCTGCAAAGTCTGATAACGGCGCACATCAGAGATCGTGGGCGGGAGGTGATCATGAATCGAATCGACCACTTCCGACAACGACAGTTTCCTGCCACATCGACTCACCAAGGCCTTCAATTCCGCCCGCACCGAAGCAAATGCCGCCGCCGAATACCCGGCCGTCGCCTTGTCAATCCGTTCCCGACTATCCGCACCAACCTCGCCGTCGAGCGCCGTTTGCACCATCCAATCGATGAACTCGCCACGCTCTTCGCCAATTGGATCCAACACCGGAATAATCAAGTCCCCCACCCTGCCCGGTCGCCGGATATCCGGCGACAAGAGATGAATCCGCGCCGTGGCCAACAGCCAGAACACGCGCCCCCGCAAGGCCGGGTCCGACATCATTGACTGGATCTTGCCGGTGAGGCGCCGCTCTGTGTCGTGCGTTCCGGCATCAACACCTCCCAACTGCGTGTCCGCCTCGTCGATGAAGATCAGAACTTTGGACAACGTATTGAGCACGCGCCGCAAGCGCTCGAAAATCATGTCGGTCTCACCAAACCACTTGCTGCGGATGTTCTTGATCACCAGCACGACCATGTCGAGTTCCGCGGACATCGCTTCGAAAATGAAGGTCTTACCGCCGCCAATCGGACCACTCACCGCCGCGCCGGGCAGTGCCTCCGATCCATCCATCTGAAAACGCGGGATCAATTCCGCCCGCAAAAAGTTCTTCAAGCGCCCAAAGCCAACCACGTCATCAAGCGAATGACTTGGCTTCTTGAATTCGACCGTTTCTTCACCGAGCTGGCTCTGGATGAACTCTTCGACCTTGTCCACGATTTCGTCCGGCCCAAGTTCGCGATCCTCGTGACGCACGCCCTTCAACAGTTGCATCAAGGCGTGAATGCTCAGGCCTGCCGTCAGCTTCGCGATGTCGTTTTCCGACCCTTGATGTTTGAGGGATTTGCTCGCCTTGAACCAACGAATGAACCACTCCCGATCCGCCGCATCTGGCGCTGGCACTTCAACCTCCAAGACCTGCGGCAGTCGCGAGATTCGGTGATGCAACAGGCTCGCGGATTCCGCGATCATCACCACGGAGTCTTCGCCATTCAGAAATCCTGGATCCGAGAACCAATCATGACAAATGCTGATGCGTTGACGGTCGGAATCGGAGAGCCGAGAAATCTCCTGCTCCGGAATCAGCAGGTCCGCACTCTCGATGAGCACGAGCAGTTTCTCTTTCAGATTCCGTTGCCCATCGAATTCCTCGCGAGCGCACAAACAGGCTTGCCGGAGAAATTCCAGCGCAAGACTCGGATTGTTCAGCGTCTTGCGCAGACTTTCGTCGTAGACCTTGCGGGCCTCCTCGACAATGGGACCCACCTTCTCGTGATCGAGCATTCGCTTGATGTCGATCTCGTTGGAGTCCATCCCCAACGCAGCCACGCATCCTTGACCTTTTGCGCATCCCCATCATTCCGAAAACGGATCGGCCCGTTGAGTTCGTACGTGACGATGATGAACTCATTGAGATCCCACTGACGGGTAAGGAATTCCAGCAAGGGAACATACTCATCCCGCTGGCGAAAGAGGTCGTAGACATTGCCCGTCAGAAGCAACGTGCGGGATTGGCCGGCATTGAGAATGCGGCCAGCACGTTTGAGGAATGACGGGCTGGAGGACATGTCTTCGTCTTTCGTCCTAATCGTAGTCCTACTCCTAATCCTCAGCTTTCGATTACGAGTAGGAGTAAGAATAGGATCAGGACGCGGATATCACTCCGGCAGTGCGGAGCCGGAATCCTTATCTTTCGATTCTGCATCAGCCGCTTCGTCACCGAGTCCGATGAGTGAATCGAACTCGTCGGACACCGCGCTCTTGGCAGCGTAATTGAGGAACTCGGCTTCCTGCGCCTTATTGTCCGTACCGGCAAGTTCCTTGGAGATCCGCGCCTCGGCCTTCAGCTCCTGGCGCATCTGTCGTAGACCCTGCAGTTCCTCCGCCGAACCATCGGTGGCAATGCCGTTGAGGGTATCGGCCAGTTCCTTCTCCTGTTTCGCAGTGATCACCTCGGCCACCGCTTCGTGTGACTCGGACTTGATGTTTTCCACGTCGCGGATGAGTTGCTGGAGCTGGATCTTGTGATTGGCGATACTGGTCTCGTATTCGTCGATGTCCTTCTCCACCTCGTCGCAGTGCTTCTGCTTCTCGTTGAAGGTGGAATTGAAGTCGTTGTAGGCACCGAGGCACTTCGCGTAATCAGGGCTCGCATGAACGTCTTCCTTGGATTTACCGGCCTTTGTAAGTTCGGCTACGGTCTGCTTGGCCTTGGCGAGCGCGCCTGCTTTCAAGCGATCAAGGCGTTCGACGTCAGCGGTCAGTTCCTTGAGCTTGGCGATCTTGTTTTCCTGCTGGGCGATGAGCCCGGCGACGGCCTTCTTGTACGTCTGGATCTGCTCCAGCTTGTCGCGCACGATCGAGTCATACTGCGCGCGGATTGTCTTGGGATTGGTATCGAGGGAGTTTCGCGCCGCGTCGATCTGACCGGTGAGGAGATACCCCATCGCCTTGAACCATCTGCCGATTGCTTTGAACATAATTCTTCTGGTGGGTTGCGGCCGGAATCGAGCCGAGTCTATCCGGCGATTACTTGAGAAGCCAGCGACAATATTGCCGCGATTCGGTCACTTCTTCTTTTTCTTGGCCGCCTTCTTGGGGGCAGCGACTGGCTTGTCTC
>JBMYQZ010000578.1:0-3944 GCA_049601855.1 Limisphaerales bacterium
GAGCCAGACCAGGACCAATTCCACCCGCACCTACAACGACGGGGGGCAGGACGTCAACCCCGTCCGCCACTGGGGGGTGGACCACTGGGCAACTCGCTCGAGCCAGGGCGCCTACTTCAACTGGATTGTGGGCAACGCCATCCTGCCCGAAATCGATCCGGATCCGAACCACGAGGGCATTCAGAAAATCGACCGCACAACCGTCACTGAACTCCGCGAACTGGTGCTCACGGCAAGTAAGATCCAGACGACATTGGACAATGCCGAAGGCCGGCTCTCCCCCCTCGGCCTCCCGCAGGACTCCCTCGCTTTCGACACCAATCCTTCACAAATTGTCGGGGCCGACGCCAATACCCACTTTGAACAGATCTATCAGCGTGCGCTGCAAGCGCTCAGCAATGCGGTCACCGCTTTCGACGACGCCAAGGATGTGACCGCCCGGCTGCGTTCCGAACAGAATTCACTTTTGGATCTACAGGCGCAAGTGGTCAGCCAAGAACTCGCATTCAAGCATCAATTGATCGAAATCTACGGCACTCCTTACCCGGATGATATCGGACCAGGCAGAACCTATGTGACCGGCTACGACGGTCCCGACCTTATTCACTACAGCTACGTGGAGACACCGGAAATGAGTTTTGGCGGGCTCATCCCCACAACGGAAACGGAGATCTACCAAGTTGACATCCAGCAATACCCTGAGCATTGGGCTACGAGTCTCTTCACTAAAAATGACTTCCACACACCCGCTAACTCGGATGACTACATCCTTAACGAAGACTACGTCGTGTTCGAAGTCGGTCCCCATGGCTTTTTCGACAAGCCCGATGCGTGGACCGGCAGCAGAAAAAGTCCCGGCCGCATCCAGCAGGCAATTTCAGCCTACATCAAGGCGCATTTCCAACTGCAGACCATCATCGATGTATCCGCTGACCTGAAGGCTGATCTCGATCAGGCCGACGTGGCCTTCAATGCCCGGGTCGGTGAGATCTACGAATCACGCGATCTGCGACGCGACATCCTGATCGCACGGGACACGCAGGAATCGGTTGCGTTCGCAAACGACGTTCTGAAGCAGTCCTTGGAGTTCTATGCCGAATCGATCAAGGAAGGGACTGAGATCGTGTTAAAGTTCCTGCCGGACAGCTTAATCGCCGGAACCGCGGTGGGCGGCGACCTGTCCTATGCTGCTGGCGGTGCCGCACGCGCCGCTGGTTGGTTGTCGGAGAATGCTGTGAAAGGGACGATTCTGGCCGCTTCGGTCGTATCAGGTTCCTTGAAACTTTCCACCGACCTCGCCGAACGCCGCATCAAGTTCGATCAACTCGAACCTTTGATGATCGATCACGAAACAAGACAGGCGGTCACCGCAATGGTCGGTATTCTTGGTAAGATCAACGATTCCGTCGCCACCATTAATCTTCGGTTGCGCGAACTCGACGAGGCAAAACGTCAATTGGCGGCAGAGATAGCCGCTGGCGACAGAGTTCAACAGGAACGGGAGATCTATCGCAAGAAAGTCTCGTCGCTCATTCAGGGCTACCGAACTCGGGACGCCGGCTTCCGGATCTTCCGCAATGAGAAACTCGAACGCTATCAGACGCTGTTCGATCTCGCTTCCCGCTACACACTCATTGCGGCCAATGCCTACGACTACGAGACCGGCCTTCTGAACACGGCACGCGGGCGGGATTTTGTCTCCCGCATCGTGGGCTCCCGGGCCTTGGGAGTCGTGGTTAATGGAACTCCAGCCTACGCCGGCAGCAACACAGGCGACCCGGGGCTGTCCAGCGTGCTGGCAGAAATGAAGGCGGACTGGGACGTGCTCGAGGGCCGTCTCGGATTCAATAATCCCGATGCCTACGGCACGACGGTCTCCCTGCGAACGGAACTTTTCCGCATCCTGCCCGATTCCGAAGGCGATCTCGTGTGGCGGGACGTGCTCGAGAACGGGCGCGTTGATGATTTGCTCGCCGATCCAGACATCCGCCGCCATTGCATGCAGATTGACAATGGCAGCGGCCTTTCCTTGCCCGGCATCGTGTTGGATTTCAACACTGTCATTGCGGACGGCGTCAATCTCTTCGGTAACCCGCTCGCGGCTGGCGACCACACCTTCAGCCCCAGTTCGTTCGCAACCAAGATCCACGCAGCCGGCATCGCCTTGGAGGGTTACCAGGGCATGGATGATCCGGATGCTAACGCTGCGGTATCAGAGTCCTCTCCCTCCGATCCCGATCTCGCATTCTTGGATCCCAAGGGCCTCTCCGCGACGCCATACATCTACCTGATTCCAGTCGGTGTCGACTCAATGCGCAGTCCCCCCCTGGGCGACCAGAGCGCCGTCCGCACTTGGGCGGTCAATGACGTCACCATCCCCTTGCCCTTCAATATCGGCGGCTCGGACTTCTCCTCTCGCGCTCTGTACCAGTCATCGGATTCTCTCAGCGAGCCGTTGTTCGGCGTGCGCAAGCATCAGGCGTTTCGCCCGGTTTCGTCTTCCTCAGTCTTCTCCTCAGAAATATATGGAGATGCTGGAGAGATCGCATTATCCCAATTCACGAATCGCCGCCTGATCGGCCGCTCGGTCTGGAACTCCCGCTGGAAGATCGTCATCCCGGGCCGGACGCTCCTCGCCAACCCCGAGGAAGGCCTCGACCGCTTCCTGCAGACGGTGAAGGATGTTCGAATCCACCTTGTGACCTACTCCTACTCGGGTAATTGAACATGAGACCTACAATCCGACGGTATAGCACAATGATCACTCTAATTCGCAGAACAGATTTTGTAAGACATGGACTGCTGTTTTCAACCTTGTGCCTTGTTCTTTCCGCTCCCGTTTATGCCTTTCCCCCGGCTCCACCACACAACATAGCCGGCATAGTTCGTGACGAGTGGGGGAATCCTCTGGCGGCCGAGAATGCGGAGGTCATAATGGAAACTTCGGGCGGTGTAATTATTAGGGATTTTATCAGGGACATTCCTGCTGAAGGGCTGAATTACAGCTTACTTGTGCCCATGGACTCGGGGATTGCGGCGGACGTTTACAAGCCCACAGCGCTGAAGCCTCTTGTTCCGTTCAAGATGAAAGTAAGGATCGGCACGACTGTGTTTCTGCCGATTGAGATGACCGGGAACTTCGCCGAGTTGGGGCTTCCCGGCAAATCTACCCGTCTCGATTTAACATTGGGAGTGGACTCTGATGGTGATGGCCTCCCGGACGCTTGGGAGCGTGCGTTGATCCAGTCTTTGGGACTAAGCAGTTTGAGTGACGTGAATCCGAAAGATGACTCCGATGGCGACGGCATGAGCAACGCCGCCGAATATGCAGCCGGCACTTATGCTTTCGACCCAGAGAATGGACTGCTGCTGAAACCAGTCGGGCTGCGGGAGGGTAGACCTCGCTTTGAATTTACCGCAATCCGTGGACGAACCTACAGCGTACTGGTGTCAAGTAATCTGCGGGAGTGGAATCCGGTGAGCTTTCGTTTTGATAATGAAGAACGTGACGCTCCTGCGCGGGAGAGTTTTGCGGCGACGGATGTGAGTTTAGCGCGCATAGAAATGGCTGATGTCATTCCGGCTGGAGCTTTCTTCAAGCTCAAGGTCGAATAAAAAATGTTGAATTCGTATTCATATCCGTTGCCAAGAGCCCAGAGCCTTTGCCGGTATTTTTGGGCTTAAGGTGAATCGGTGGATGAGACTGTACAATTATATAATGCATAGAACCCGCTTCGCGGCTCTCACGCTGTGCTTTTTCGGTGTGTTGCGAGCGGTAAATGCGCAAACGAGTGCATTTACATTTCAGGGGCACCTTGCGGATAAAGGGATTCCAGCCAATGGACCCTACGATTTGCGATTTACGCTGTATACGGCGGCCCTGGAGGGGATGCCAGCATCGGGCGCTTTTTTTGCTGAAGATGTGGACGTTCACAATGGGATAT
>JBMYQZ010000579.1:0-3943 GCA_049601855.1 Limisphaerales bacterium
CTTGTTGGTTTCATTATAGGATCCCGCGGCGAGGTCAGGCCTCCCGGCGTGCAGACCGCGATAGACCCAGTGGGAATTCTTGCGGTCTTCGTAGGTGAAGGCGCCGTAGTGGCCAAACGATCCGTCGGGGTCGGTTGCCGGGTTCCAATTTGTCGGCAGGTCGCCATTGGCTGCAGCCACTTCTTGGTTAAAATTGTTGGGCGACTCGAGCGTCATGTCAGAATTGGGATCGTATTCTTGGACGGTCGCCACAGGGGCGGGTAGGAGCGGCAGTGGCATGGGAGCCTGCAGCAGGCTTCCGGCCTCGGTCACGTAGTCAAACAGGATGCCTTCATCCGGTTTCTCGCGGAAGACCTGGAACGGAGTGACGGAGATCCGGCCGTCAGCGTCGGTGTATTGCAACAAAACCCAGGGGTCCGAGGAATAGCTTGTGCCCAATGAGGCCGGTTCGGCGACGCCAGTGAGATTCAGGTCGTCGCGAAGCGCGTAGACTTGGCCGCCCAGCATCAGTGCGTGCTCCTCGTTAGGATTGTAGCCGGGGAGTGCGGGATCAGGTTGGTTGTAGATTAATCCCTTGGCTTCCAGTCCGCCCAAACCGCCTGAACCGGCGTTGCTCGCGAGAACGATCTCCTGCGGGTTGGTCGGCCATTGGATGGTGTAGCGGCCGATGGCGGAAGGCCAATGGATGGCCTTGAACCCCCTCGAGAAATCCTCCGGAGTTTCGCGGAACCACCACACCTCAAGATTGTTGTCGCCGGGGATGACATTGACCGGGATGATCGCGGTCTTGTTGGCTTCCTCGAAGCCGACGGCGAACGGGTCGAGGTAGTTCACGTGGTAGGACGTTCCTTGCGACTCAAGAATGTAACCCGCGAGGTAGTCGTCTTCAGCGCCGATTTCTCCGGATGGGGGAAGGATGCGCTGTCCGACGTTGACGATTTCGTTGACGACACGCGGGACGATCGACTGGTCCGGCCAATCGAAGACCTGGTTGGTCGGGTTCCAAGTCGCCAGGTTGGTGGCGACCGTTCCCGTGAATTGGGTGGTGGTAATGTCCAAGTTCGGGGCCAGCCAGGAGAAGACGCGCTCGTACTTCAGGTGTTGACCGACAGTGAATCTGAGCAGGGCCCGATTCGCAGGTTGTTCCGGCTCAAGGAAGGAGTAGAAGGCGAATTGTTCCGTCAGACTTGCGCGAGGCCTGTCCAGCGGGTCCTGATAGGCGATGACAGGAACATTCTGGGGCGACAGTGGCACCGCTGTCTCCTTGGCCTGCCGCTCGGTCGCGACCTCGGGCCGGACGTAGTGATTGTAGCGTTCCGCGCTCGGCGGCCAGATGAACTTGTTGCGGACCAAGCGCAAAGGCCAAAGCAAGCCTTGCTCGCCGGCTTCCATCCAATGAATCAGGTAATCGTTCTCATACTGCGTCTCGATCTCCGCAAAATACTGTGTTCGTCCGTCGAACGACGTGTTGTGCCGGTAGCCGAATTGTGTTCCCGCGGGATTGAGAATTGGATCCGGAAACAAGTGGGTGTCGTCGCGCCCGTCCTGATAAGCATTGACCCGGTCGCCGAGTTCGGTCGTGACATCATATTTCACGGGTTCCTTACGGACATCCACAATTTCGTAGCCAAGATGTTGCCGAGTGCCGTCTTCACGAGTGTCGCCGAGCAGTTCCAAGAATGCGCGGCCTTGATGGTTGTAGGCGTAAATCTGCCCCAGTTGTTTGTCATACCAGAGCGTCCGGGTCTCCTGCAGCGTTGCGTTGGTGGTGACTCCGACCTGACCGGGGTCGACGTAGGTTTCGTCGACGCGATCAGGAAACAAGCGATCATTGTAGGCGATAACGACGTTCCCGACCCGGGCGGCGGGCACGTTGACGGCCTTGCCGGTCAATCGGAAATTCCCTTCTGTCCAATACATCCTGCGGACCCCCTTGAATGGCCGCCCGGAAACTACCACGCGGTTGGTCATGGCAGTGTACCAGAAACCGTTGTCGAGGTAGTTCGTCACGCCCGGAATGCCGGGAGGCTCCGTGGTGGCGGGCTGGGCCTTGATCCAGACCACTGAAACCGGCCCGGCCTGGTTGGCGAAAACCGCCTTGGCATGCGGACTGTAGTAGTAGGTTGCGTTCGTGTGGTTGTCGCTCGAGCGCGGTTCGGCCAGCCAGTAGTCCTCCGGACGGATGGGGGTTGGAAGATCAGCCAGCGGTGTCCCATTTTCGTTAACTTCGGGCGGCGATATGATCTCGCCAAAGAGGAAGGAGACTCCCTGCAGCACATAAGGCGCGCCGACGGAGCCGCTGCGAAGTATGACGTGGCCGCCCGACAGGGTGTTGGTCTTGGGAAGACCGTTTGCCTCGGCGTTGGCCAGATAGGAATTCGCAGGGTTCCAATTTCCGCCACTGGGTATGACGCCACCAGTTGAAAAGACCGCTCCAAACTGCCCGGGAGTTGGAGGAGGGGAAGCCGGCGCTCGCCCGTCGGACCCCTCAGGCGTGCCTGCCGTGTGGGAAAGAGGCACACCGCTCTGGCCGCGGTAGTTGTAGGGCACGGGGTTGGCACGCAGCTCGATGGGTAGCGCAGGCACCTGGGCGCCCACCTTCAAGGTGGGCATGAGGCTCGCAAGGAGCGAGAGCAGGAGGGCTGCCTTAAGTGAGCGCATAAGCCGGTCAAGATGTGGCGAGACAGCACGCGCCGTCCCTTGGCAATTTCGAGTTAAGTCCATAAGGAACCAGTCGGTTTCACAAAGGTTTTCCTAAATCACCAGGAAGTTTCCCTGCGGACAGAAAGTTTGCATCGTCGCTTTGAATGTTTCTGGTTGTGAAATTGAATGAAAGGGGGTGCAGGCAAGGATGAGTCGGCTTTACCGAACCGCTTGTGCTACTGTCAGGTTCGAGACCTTTTGAGCCTTCTTGGAGCCGTCCTCTGCGGAAGCGACGAGTCTCTGCAAGCGCTGCTCAAGCTTGCTGAGGCGTGCCTCTCGGGCTGCCTCTGCCTGCTCCTGTTTCAAAAGACGCCTCTCCAAATCGCTGATCCGGGCATCCTTAGCTTCAATCAGCGCCTGCTGCTCCTGGATCGCCTTGATGGCGATGACGCCGAAGGCCTCATAATTCAGGGCAAGATGGCTGTCGCTCCTGTTGATCAGAGTCGGGAATTCCGTCTCAACTTCCTGGGCGATGAAACCAATCCGCGTTGGAGAGTTCGAACTCTCTCTGTTGTAACGGTAGTTCGTTGGCCGCAGGTTCATGACGCGAGGCAGGACATCTGCCAGCGATTCGATGTCCTTCTTGAGGCGCCGGTCGGATCCCTCAAAAATTTGTCCGCTCAGTAAGACGTCCCCGTTGGCATTAACTCGGAACAATGGGGTTTGGGCGTCGTTTTCGACTCGGAAGATCGTGTTGTCGCCGGTGTGCCCCTTGACCAAGAAACTGACGGAGCTCGCGGTTCTGTTGTAACCGAATCGACCGAGCTTATTGAGGCGTATGAATCCCGTTCCGGCGGAGTTCTCGGCTTGGAAAATCGAGGAGTCGGTATCCTTCTGCACGATATTCACTGCAGCAATGGGGGAGTCTGTCCCAATTCCTACGCGGCCGCCGTAAGGTTGGAGCCTGAGGACGTTGTCTGCGTCGTTGATTTTCCAGCCACCGGAGTTGGTCCATGTTTGAATGCCGCTGCCATCAATCCCCATGCGGGCGATATCGGTCATCGTGCCGCCAACGTCCCCCCGTTGTTGTATGTTAAGACTCCCTGACCCGGAGTTGACGGTGGCGCCGACGATAGCTGTGTCAGCAACAAACTGCAGTTTGCCAGTGGCATCGTGGGTCAGCATTTTTCGACCAGTGCTGTCCTCAATCCGTAAGAGGCCATCGGTAGTATTTGCCGATCGAATGTTCAGCGTCCGGTTTGACCATGCATGATTGATTCCCAGTTTTCCGCTGTTGTTT
>JBMYQZ010000580.1:0-3939 GCA_049601855.1 Limisphaerales bacterium
CTGATCCTTCTGCTCCGACGCACCAAGAAGTATTGGAATAGCTGGTATCAGGAAATTCCACGTTGAGATTCAGCGGGTCAATTGACCGTGCGCACCGATCATGAGCGTCTTGTCCGCCACGAATCGCAGACTGTAGATCGGTTGTGTAAAGCGCGATGACGTTCGTTTCCAGGTGTTGTTCGCCAGCGACAATTCGTAGATTCCGCCTTTGGCCGCGCCCGCGAACAATTTGCTCGGTTGACCGCCCCAGGCGAGCGAAAAGATATAGGGATTGTTGTCCCACACGATTTCCGCCGACTCACTGGCGATACCCAGATACGTGCGCACCAGGCGCCCTTCGAGATTGTGAATCCGCACCTTGCCATCCCGGGCTCCCGAGGCGATTGATTTTCCATCCGGCGAGAACACCAGGCAATCCACCTTCGCCGTGTGATCCTGCATGGGAATCGGCTTCGAGCCGTCTTTGAGCGGCAGCAACATCACCAGCGAATCAAGCCCCCCCGATGCGAGGTGGGATCCGGACTTGTTGAAAGCCACCGCACGCACCGCGGCCGTGTGGCGATACTTGGTCGTCGGCTCATTTAACCGTGCCACGTCCACGGTCAACACCCTTCCATCGGCGCAACCCAATGCGGCCACACCCGAGTGCACGGCGACGTCATACACCAGATCGTCCGCAACCCGCAGTGAACGGATCCTGCCGCTCTTGGGATGGAGCACAATGACCATGCCAGATACTCCCGGATCGCCTCCCACCAGCACCAAATCGTCGCCGTCCGCAGCCAGTGCGCATACCCGGATCGAAGGTTGATAAATCTTCTTGGCTCCGTTGAAGACGCCTCCTTGAGACACTGAGAACACGCGCGATCCCATCACGACGATGTCGGTAACGGGTCCGAGATGGCGATCACCGGCAAACGCCGTGAATGCAGTGAGGATCAAGCCCAAGAGACGAATTCCCATGTTATGCCAGCAATTCGGGAATGAGCTTCATCGAGCTCTCGATGAACGGGATGGGGCGTCCATCGGCCGTATGCAGAGTGTGCTCCGTGTTGGCGCCCAGCGCTTTCAGGACGGTATAAAACAGATCCGCCGGCGACACGGGATACTCGGCCGGCGCTTCGCCCTTGGGATCCGTCTTGCCAATGACCGTGCCCGGCTTGATGCCGCCACCGAACAACAACACCGAACTTGCCCGCGACCAGTGATCGCGACCACCGCTTGGATTCACGCGCGGCGTCCGGCCAAATTCACTCGCCACCATCACCATGGTGTTCTCCAACATGCCGCGGCGTTCAAGATCGTCGTGCAGCGCGGACACCGATTGATCGAGCGCCGTCAGCTTGGGCGGAAAGCCGTAAGTCATCGCGTTCACGATATTGCGGTGATGATCCCAGCCCTTGCTGCGAACGAATACCGTACGCACGCCGCCTTCCACCAATCGTCGCGCGAGCAGGCAGGAGGAACCAAGTTCATGACGTCCGTAGCGTTGCCGCATCTCGCCGTTTTCCTTCGCGACGTCGAACATCGAGCGCACTTCCGGATCGAGGGAAAGATATTGCGCCTGATTCAGGAACTGATCGCGCGCCAGTTCCGCCTCCGAGCGCGGTCGGCCGTCAAGTCGGTCCACCTTTGCCAGCAGTTGGATCGCCTGTTTCATCTCCGGGCTCGGTTGCAGGTCGCGCACTTGGAAACCCTTCACACCCGGACTGCCACCCAGTTCAAATGGCCCATGCGCCAAGGGCAGAAAACCGGCCCGTGCGTAGTAATGCGCATCCGGAATCGCGACGTAGGGAGGAATCGGTTTGTCGATCCGCGTGCCGTCCTGTCCGAACACCGAACCGAACGAAGGATAAGTCAGCACGGGATTCGGTCGCCGTCCCGTAAGCATGTAACACGAACCACGATCGTGATTGCCCTCCGGACTCGTAATCGAGCGCACGAGACTCAACTTCCTCATCTGCTGCGAAAGCCGCGGCAGATGCTCACTCAGAAACACGCCTTCCAAACTCGACTCCTTAGCAATCAGATCGCCCTTGATGTTCGGCGGCGCCTCCGGCTTTCCGTCAAAGGTGTCGATGTGCGACATGCCGCCGTCCAGCCACACAATAATCAGCGAGCGCTTGGACTTCTCCATCAACGGCGCTCCGGACAACAGCCCCGGCAAGAAAGGCAAAGCGCCCATGGAGGTGAGAAAGTCTCTGCGATTCATGACGATTTTCTATGGTTTCACAAAATGGGTTCAGCGCAATGATCCAAATTCTCGACCGGCTAACAATGCAAAGGCGAGGTCGCGGCCGGTCTGGTACGCGTCCTTCGTCTTCTGCAACAGCGGGAGAAACGCCTTCTGTTCCTGTGCCCTAGGATCGCGGGCCAGGACCAGCCGATAGAGTTCATTCAATTGCTCTCCGGCATCCGGCTGAAAATCGAAGATTGCGTCGACCTGATTCCCAGGAGTCTTCAGTCCGGTCTGAATAAGACCGCTGTTCATGATGTAAAGCTGTTGGGCCAAAGGCGAATCCGGTGGTGCGGGTCGGTCGATCTTTACACCGAGGACAAATTCCACGGCGTTCTTGAACTGCGACGGCGTCAGCGGCCGGGCGGACCGGCGGGCCAGATAAAGCTCCTCGGGATCACCTGAAACCTGATCGGGTTTCGTCGGCTCGCTGCCAACCGCGTAGAGGCGCGAGGTGACGATGAAGCGGACCAGACTGCGAACGTCGGTGTCGTCTTGGCGGAAACGCTCGGCCAACAGAGTCAGAATCGATTCGTGAACGGCGGGATTGGTAATCCGATGGTCGTCAGGCAGATCGACCAACGAGCGGCCAACCAGTTTGCTGAAGACACGGTTGGCCATGTTCCGGGCGAACTGATCGTTGTCACTGTCGAGAATGAACCACGCAATGGTGTTCGCCGGCGCCATCGGCTGTGTCGGCCGGGAGTCGCCCAGCGGCAGAAGGGCGGGAGTGACCGGCTTGCCTGATCCGGGCAGAAAGAATTTGCCGGCCATCATGCCACCGCCCGGAGCGGGACGAGGGTCACTGAACCAGGCTGAGAATTTCATATGCTCCTCGTTGGTCCAGCGGTCGAGCGGGTGGTTGTGACAGCGAGCGCAACCGATCCGCATGCCGAGCATCGTCCGACCGATGTATTCAGCGCGATCGCGGGGGTCGGCGAAGTGCTTCCAAGCGGTCTGACCGGTGGCACTCGTGAGCACCGTCCGCGTCACGTCGCTCACGGATTGCCTCTTGCGCATGGCGGTCTGGAACATCTGGCGCAAACGGGAATTGCGATCGCCTCCGTTGCGCGGGTCCTTGCCGGTCTCCGGAATTTCAAAGAACTCGCCGAGATGTCGTGCGAACACGCGATCGAACTCCGGCGTCTTGATCAATCGATCCACGGTCTCCTCGACGCGGCGGCGGGCGGGCAACTCCCTGAACTTCGCCAGTTCATACGGGCCGGGTGGACGCCCCATCAGATCGACGTAGAGTCTCCGCACCAGTATCTCATTGTTGGCGGAAGGGGACGGCGGCAGACCAAGTTGTCGAAGCCGCTGCAACCAGACGCGATCAAGCGGGTGGGTTGACTCCGACTCTGCGGTTGTTTCAGCAAAGCGCTGTCGAACCGACCGGCGCGCGCTGAACTTGCCGTAGCGGGCCAGAATCCACGCTTCCCCAGGACCGACCTTTTCCACGCGGCCGAGTTCATCAACGGTTGCCACCTGTTCGTTGCTCGATTTCAACAGCGCCAGCTTCGTGACGTTGCGGCTACTTGTTTGACCGTTGCTCTCAAACTTCGCGTGGACCGTGAAACCGGCATCGCCCGCCTTCAACTCGAGTCCGGTGAGAGTTTCCCGTGGGCCGACCCGAAAGGGAGCGCCGTGGGAGATCCAACGCCGCAATTCCTCATAGGCGAACTCGCCGGATCGAAGCAATCGTC
>JBMYQZ010000581.1:0-3939 GCA_049601855.1 Limisphaerales bacterium
ACCTTCAACTCGGCCGAAGCGACCGAGACGGAACATGCCAATGCCAGCACGCCAGCTAAACGGGTCAATTTCATGAGGCGGAAAATAGGGGAATGCAGAGATAGGGAAAGCCATAAGTGAGTCGATCTCGACTGAACTAATCTCCCGCAAGCCTCACCTGGGATTCAGGTAGAAATTTCTGCCAATAGCTGATCAGAGCCTGGTCAGCTGCGGACTCGTCGGCGTTTCCACCCGATTGATCGCGCATGAAACGTAGGAATCTGGCTATCACTTGAGATTCCTCGTCGGTAAAAATGGAATCGAAGGGCCGGAAACCGGTCTGGAATGCGTAGATGGTGAAGTCGCTCGTCGCTGATCCGGAGGTCTGGTGGAACTTCAGACTCCAGCGCATGTAGGCGGGGATGTAATAGCGAAATCATGCAGTATCCAAAAATGAGAGCCCGGAAAAATGTTCCTCAATGAGTTGATCGGAGATGTCCTGCCAACGAGTCTCCTGATCCGATCGCCGCGCGCGAGCGCGCGCCTGTGCCCCAACACAGCGGTCGATTGCCTCAGCTTCATGAAGGGTGACGCCATCGCCACGTGACACCTTGGCAAAAGTCCGTTCAACGGCTGAGATCAGTGATGTAGCGGAATCGAACGGAAGGCCAGTTGACATGGCGAGGTCAGCTTCGTTTTGGGGAATCGACGGTACTGACGATTTCGCCGTCGCGGACGGTGGTTTTCAGTTGCGTGTCGTTCGGGGCTTGATCGGGGGACTTGATCAGTTCGCCCGTCGCGGCATTTGTGGTGATAGAATAACCACGATCGAGGACGCTCTGCGGAGAGAGGAGGCGCAGGCGGTTGGAGAGGTCTTTGGTGTGGGCGTCTTTGGTCTGGAGGAGAGAACGGGCGGATTCGATTAATCGACGAGTGAGTTCTTCGATGCGCTGGCGATGAAGGTCGATGAGCTGACTGAGAGGCTGGGCGTTCAATCGTTGGTTGAGGTCCCGTAGAGATTGGCGGCGATCTTGGAGCGCTGACTTTGCGGTGTTCTGAAACTCTTCGCGGGTGTCGTCGAAACGTTGGAAGTCTTCAGCGAGTCGGCGTCGCGGATGACGTAGCTCGAGGCGGTGATGAACATTGTCCAGGTCGTCGCGTCGGTAGCTGATGCCGCGTCTGGCGAGTTGGGAAATGCGCACGTGGGCGTCGGCAACGAATTGGCGACTGGCGAAGACATTCTCCGTGATGATCTCGGCACCGGCGCTGGGGGTGGCGGCTCGAAGGTCGGCGGTGAAGTCGGCGATGGTGAAATCGATTTCGTGTCCGACGGCGGAGACGATCGGCAACTGCGAATCGGCGATGGCGCGGGCGACGACTTCTTCGTTGAAGGCCCAGAGGTCTTCGAGGCTGCCGCCGCCGCGGGTGAGGAGGATCAGGTCGAGCGTTTCGCGGGCGGAGGAGAATTGGTTTAGGCGCTTGATGGCTCGCGCAATTTCACGGGCGGATCCATCGCCTTGCACGCGGACGGGAGCGTGGATGATCTGCAACGCGGGATTGCGTCGTTCGATCACGTGGATCACGTCCTGCAAGGCAGCACCGGTGGGGGAGGTGATCAGTCCGATACACGCCGGGAATTGCGGCAACTCGCGCTTGCGATCGGGATCAAAGAGACCTTCGTTGTTCAGCTTCTGCTTGAGCTTTTCAAACTTCAGCTGGAGCGCGCCGACGCCTTGCATCTCAACTTCGGTCACGATGAGTTGATACTGTCCGCGGGCTTCGTAGACGGTGAGATCGCCGCTGAGCAAGACATGCTGTCCATCAGCCAACGCATCGCGGCTGTCGATTCTTTGAGAACGGAAGAGAACGCAACTCAACTGGGCGCGACCATCCTTTAGACTAAAGTAACAATGCCCCGAACTTTGGGCGCGGAAGTTGGTGACTTCGCCGGAGACCCAGACCGCGCCGATCTCGCGATTGAGCAGAGCCTTGATCTTGCCGGTGATTTCGCTGACGGAGTGGATCTTGCGGGTGTCCGCCGGCTCGCTGTCAGGATCGTCGCTGAGATCACCGAAGTTCCATTGAGATTGCGATGGGCGTGGCATGTTTTTGTAACCGTGATGGTGTCGGAAGCGTATAAACTATTGGCATGAGCGTCGCGGGAAAAAGTCTCCTACAGGATTTACCGGGTGTTCCCGGTCCCGCGGCTCGGCTAACCTGATCGGCACACCCATCCCCGACACTTCCTTGAAAAATCCACTCCAACGCTTCGCGGTCATCGGACTGGTATACCTGTCGACAATTTTTGCCTCGATGGCGGCCTATCAACCCGTTTGGACCATCGGTGTGCAGGACGGGCTTTCCGACGAGTTTGGCAGCGAAACCTTCGTGTCCGAAAACATTCCGGGGTCCGCTTTGATCAGGGACGATTTCTATTACACGGCCGGGGCGTATCCACTCCCGGTCGGTACCGTCCCACAGGAGCCGTTCAACCACTTCGAACGGGCGCTGACTTCCTCGGATCCGCGCAGCTATATCTATTCGATTCCGCCCGCGAACCTCGCGACGGTGAGGACGCGCTACCGACTTACCGTTCACTTCATCTGGTCGGGCAGTGCGACGGCCCGCGAAACCCTCCATGACATCACCTTTCGTGTGAACGGTTGGGGCTTTGCGACGAATGTGAATTTTCAAGGTGACGCGGTGATGTCCGCGGAAGTGGATGGGGCCGCCTTTGCCGTCAGTCCGGGACAACCCGTGATCGTCGAGATCGCTCGCATCGGCGGGACGCCAGACAGTTGGCTGGGGATCGACTATCTGCAATTGGAAGCTGATCCGCTCGCCAATATCGATGGTGATTTCGACGGGGCACCCAGGAATTGGGAGATGGAGAATGGTTTCAGCGATTCCGATCCGAATGACGTTCTGGGTGACTTTGATCAGGATGGCATCTCGACCTTGACCGAACGTTTCCGTGGGACGCATCCGAAGAAGGCGGACACGGATGGCGACGGATTGTTGGATGGCGAAGAAACAACCTCTGATCCGCGACGTGCGGACACGGATGGTGACGGACTGACTGACTTCGAGGAAGTCCGCCATACGACCGTGCCGACGAACCCCGGATTGGCCGACAGTGATTCGGACGGTTCGCCGGACCCCTGGGAATTGCACGTGGGAAGCGATCCGAACAATGCGGCGTCCGTGCCACCAGCAATTCGTAGCGTGATCGGGATTCAGTTTGTTTCCGGGCACCCCGAGGTCGGTCGTCAGGTGGTGGCGCCGGACCAACTGGCGGGTGTGGTTCCGCAGGTGCGGTGGAACAGCACCATCAATCTCATCCCGTGGGGCGTCGGCAGTTCGACCCCGATGCGTGCAGGAAACAATCTGGACGTCAAGCGACCGGTGGAAGGGCTCATCGTCGATGTCAGCGGTGGGGAGACTCTGCTGAGCATGAACTTCGAACACAACGGGTGTTGGTCAACGGCGAACAGTGGCAGTGCGAACCAACGGCTGCTAAACGGCTATCTGCTTTCCCGGAATACGGACCCGGCGAGGCTGACGCTCTCGAATATTCCGTTCTCCAATTATCACCTGTTCGTTTACGTGGCTTCGGACTTCGTTGGCGCGACCGGTGCGGTGCGGATCAACATGGACATGAACACGGACTTCGTGTTGCGCCCGTTTGCGGTGGCACCGCAGACCGGATTCCTTCGTGGTACACCGGCCACTCCGAGTCGAACGCACCTGGGTAATTACGTTTGTTATACCAATCTCACCGGCTCGAGTCTGACGGTGGACGTCAGTCGCATCAGCCAGAATGCCGGTTTGTGCGGCGTGCAGTTGGTGGATGCATTGGCCGACTTTGATACGGATGGCCTGCCAGACTGGTGGGAGTTGAAGAATGGTCTGAATCCTGGTGTCGGTGGCGACGGTGCACGGGATGACGATCTGGATGGA
>JBMYQZ010000582.1:0-3930 GCA_049601855.1 Limisphaerales bacterium
CGTGGAAGCGGATGGATTCGTGGTCTTGTTCCTGATCCCACGGGCAGCCGTCCGGGGCGCGGAGTCGGCGCATGACTTCGAGGAGGTTCTTGATGGGGGAGCGGGTGCGCTTTAGCGGGTTGGGCATGGCTAGAGAATGACCAGGTCGTCGCGATGAACGACTTCGTCTTCGCGGGCGGTTTTGGGCTGGATGTCCTTGGCTCCGAATTGGGCGATGCCGCGGGCAAACTCGGTGCCGTCTTCGTCACAGATGCGGATGACCTCGTCCTTAGCGAAGTCTCCGATGCACTGGGTGATGCCGACTTGCAGCAGGCTCTTGCCCTTTTCGCGAAGGGCAGTCTTGGCGCCTGCGTCGACGTGAATGTGTCCTTTGGGATGGTGAAAGAATGCGATCCAGCGTTTGCGTCCCTTCAGCTTTCCTGCTTGCGGGACAAAGAACGTGCCGGCGGTGTCGAGACTGGTGAGGACCATTTCATCGCGACCGTTGGCGATGATGCTGGGAATGCCGGAGCGAGTAGCAATTCGCGCGGCATCGATCTTGGTGATCATGCCGCCGACCGCCGTGACGCTGTTGGTACCGCTGGCGAGCTGTTCGATCTCCTCGGTGATGGTCTCAATGGTGGGAATGAGTTCGGCCGTGTCTTTGCCGAAGTCGCGAATCACACCTTCGGCGGTGGTAAGAATGACATGCAAATCCGCATGAATCAGGCTGGCGACCATGGCGGACAGACGGTCGTTGTCGCCGAACTTCAGCTCGGTGTAGGAGACGGCGTCGTTCTCGTTGACGATCGGGACGATGCCGTGCTCGAGGAGGTTGATCAGGGAGTTGCGGGCATTCAGATGGCGATCCCGGTCGCGGAGGTCGTCGTGGGTCAGCAGGACCTGAGCCGCCGTGAGACCGAACTCCGCGAAAAGTTGCTGGTAGGTGGCCATCAACTTGGATTGTCCGATGGCGGCGCAGGCTTGGAGATCAGCGAGATCGCTGGGGCGTTGGGCTAGCTTGAGGACGCCCATGCCCGCGCCAACAGCGCCGGAAGTGACGAGCACGATTTCCCGGCCGGCCTTGATCTGGTCGGCGAGCTGGGAAACCAGTCGTTTCATTTGCGCCGGATCGGGGCGTTTGGCGGCATCCGTAAGAATGCCCGTGCCGAATTTGACCACGATCAGGCTGGCGTCTTTGAGGTAACGCTCACGCACGGGAAAGTTTTAGCTGAAATATGAGGCGGTTTACGATTTTAGATTTGCGAATTATGCGAAATCAAGAGGCGGTGGATTCATAGAAGGCTCTTGCAATGCGGCTCTCCCTGTCCCCTAGTGTGCTGCTTCACGGAGCGGCCTGTTCAACTCCTCCAACTCCCGGAGCCGTCGCCGCCGGCTCACTATGACAGCATTATGATCGAACCTCCTTCGCAAGGCGACAACACCACTGAGTACGAAGACTATGAAGCAACCTCAGGACAGTACGATGAGACCCGACGAGGGGTCGGAGTCGGGTTTATTGCCGAAGCTCTCAATGCGGTCGGACCCATGGATGAACACGTGCTGCTGGACGCGGGCTGCGGAACCGGCACTTACATTGACGCCTTCAAGGATCGGGTTCGCAGTGTGGTGGGCGTGGATCTCAATCAAGGCATGCTCGATCAGGCTGAGCGAAAGTTTCGCAATGATTCCAACGTCACGTTGAAACAGGGAAGCCTGGTTGACATTCCGTGTGAAGACCGGGAGTTCGATGCTGCGACCTGCAATCAAGTGGTGCACCACCTGGCCTCCGGTGAAGAGTCGACTCGATTTGACGGCATTCAAAACTTCGCCCACGAAGCCTTCCGCGTTCTGCGGCCGGGCGGTGTCTTTGTCTTGAACACGTCGAGTCCCGAGCAACAGGCGAACGGTTTCTGGTGGGCATCTCTCATCCCGGAAGCGGTTGCCAGACTCGGCAAACGCTTTCCCGAGATCGAAAGGATTCACGAGATGCTGGCCGAGGCTGGTTTCGAGATCGGGGAAACCGAGGTGATGAAAGGCGAAGTTCTGCAGGGTGAAAACTATTTGGATTCTCGGGGGCCACTCAAGGCGAATTGGAGAGATGGTGATTCCGCGTGGTCAATGGTGGAACCGGAAGAATTGGCAAAAGCCATGGAACACGTCACCGAAATGAACGCGGCAGGCAGCATGCAGAGCTACCAGGACGATCGTGAAGCGCTGCGTTGTCAGATCGGTCAAACCACGTCCATCTCGGCCTTCAGGCCTGCGTAGCGGCCACCGGAAAACTTGCCGCAATCGGCGGTTCCGCGAACGCGATGTCTGGTTCCGACGACGAACATCTCCGCACCGCGAACGATGGGATTATCCGTTGTTGGTGGGCGGGCGACCACGCGGACTACCAACTATACCACGATGAAGAATGGGGCCGTCCCGTCGCCGACGATGGTCGGCTCTTCGAGGAGATTTGTCTGGAGGGTTTTCCGCCCACAGCGGATGCGTGCGTAATGACGTCCTCGTCTGGCGGATTCACGAATTCAGATTTGCGGTTTCCGAAGTCCGAACTGCGCGACTTGATCGGTTTGAGGCGCGAATCTAGACTCGGGGTCAGGTGAAAGTTTGTTGGTTTCTCTTAATGTGTGTGCTGATGGATACAGGCTTTGCGATTTCAGCACAGTCCATTTCGAAAGCGGGCGATCACCAGGAGGGAGTCGTCCTGCTGCACGGTCTGAGCCGAAGTGCCGCAAGCATGGGGAAGATGGCGCGATGGCTGACCGATTCTGGGTTCGTAGTCGTCAATCAGAAGTATCAGTCCCGTCGCGGCAGCATCGCCGAACTGAGCGAGCAGGCGATCGGGCAGGCGCTCAACGATTCTCGATTGGCGGAATGTCCGCGCATTCATTTTGTGACCCACTCGCTGGGAGGTGTCCTGGTTCGGAGCTATTGCGCACGCCATCCCGACGTGAAGATCGGCCGAGTCGTGATGCTTGGTCCTCCAAATCAGGGCAGCGAGGTCGTGGATCGCCTCGGGAAATGGTGGCTGTTCCGCAAGATACTCGGTCCTGCCGGTATCGAACTGGGGACGGCCCCGGATTCGACGCCCAACAGATTGGGGCCCGTTAAGTTCGAGCTGGGAGTGATTGCCGGCGAGAGCAGTCTCAATTGGATCAACAGTCTGATGATTACCGGAACAGATGACGGGAAAGTCTCGATCGAGAGGACGCGTGTGGCGGGAATGAAGGACCACGTTGTCGTGCCGGTGATGCATCCCTTCCTGATGAAGCGAAGACGGGTGATGGAATTGACCGTTCGTTTCTTGAATTGCGGAAGTTTCGCAGACGAAACGGACGGTTGGTAGCCGCGTTATGGCGAGCCGAGCGTCTTGAGCGGGCGGTCGGTATTGAGGAAGAGGAAACTGTATTTTCGGGCACTGCTGCGGGCGATGCTGGAAAGCGTTTTCTTCCTCGAGTAGTCGACAATGAGGATGGGTTTGCCGTCGCGGCGCAAGAGGAAAAGGAAGTCGAGGGTGTAGCCGCTTTCGTCGTCGGGTTGGCGCTTCTTGCCATTGGTGAACAGGTTTTCGACGCCAATGCCCGCGATTGTTTTTCGGTAGCTGGGGATGGCCAATAGCTGGGCGGCGTTCTGGGGGATGGTCATCGCGTCGCGCTTATTCCGGGTGGCGCGCTGGGCGATGTTTTGGACCCAATTCGCCATGTCTTCGCGGTAGGTGTTGCCAGTGGCGGGATTGGGGCGGTTGTCGATGTAATTCTTCTTGTCTTGCTCGTAGAATTCGAAGGCGTCGACGATGTCGAGGTAGAGGCCGTCGAAGCCTTGGGACATGACGATGCGTATGCAGCGGCACGGAACGCACCGTGGCCGCAACGGCCGTGCTACAGACGAGGAGCGCAACGCTAGAGAGAAGCGGCATGCCTGGGCGAGAGCGAGCGAGCAGGC